>CAITIF010000546.1 GCA_903892365.1 uncultured Pirellula sp.
AAACATGATTCCGCCGTCGTCTAGGTAGTAGATTCGGTCACCGATCTTTACGGGGCAGCTTCTGGAGACCGTTCGTTTCTGGATGTTCCATAGAAGTTTGTCTTCGGTGATGTCGCCGGTGGTGTTTCCGTCAAACGCAAAAACAGCACCTAGGATAGTACGGTCGGTCTCGTTCTGCTCACCGTGACCGTAGTAAACGATTCCGTTCTCAATCAATGGCGTTACGTTGACACCCCGGGGCGAAGCTTGGTACTTCCAAATGACTTTGCCTGTGCGTGGCTGCACAGCGTACAGGGCACCGTCAGCTGCTCCGAAAACCATGGCCGCCTGGCCATTGAACACCGTGAATACCGGGGTGCTGTAGGTGGTGTCTTCCGGGCGAGGTCGAGTGCCCATCATCCAAATAGGAGCTCCGGTCGCTTTGTCCAAGGCCAGCAATCGGTGAGCGGGAACGGCGGTTTGGTCCCAGCCTGTCATGACCCCGGAAATGTAGACCATATCCTCGAACACCACGGGGAAGTTCGTTCTTCCACCGTAAGTGGAAAGCATTCCGTACTCTTCGAGCATGGAACGTTCCCAAAGGATCTTGCCGGTTTTTCCTTCAAGACATTGGAAAACACATCCCAACCCCAGGACATACACCTTGTCCGTTTCAGGATCGCCAACAACGCTTGACCAACCAACGCGTTCCGAAGGAGCGTCCGACAGGTAGATGTTGTGTTCGCTTTCCCAAATGAGTTCGCCAGTCTCAGCATTCACGCAAACCGTCTTTTCCGCTTCCTTGGTTGTTTCGGGATTGGAGCGGCAAACGGTGTAGAGTCTCCCGTTCATGATCACCGGGGTGGCTCGGGAGGCATATTCTTCCTTTTTCCAAAGGATATTCTCTCCCTTGGCAGTGAAGGAATCGGGAAGCCCTTTCTCCAGGGATTGGCCATTTTGAAGTGGCCCCCGCCAGTTGACCCAATCGGTCTTTTTGGGACTGTTCCCCGCAGAACTACCTGCAGGAGTATCGTCAGCAAAGGACAGAGCGCCGCCAACCGAGACGGCCGAAGCAATCATCAAGCTCAACAAACGCGCGGGGCGTTTGCCGCTCGGGAACCGAAGTTTCGTGAAAATGTTCATTGTTTTTGGTGGAACAGTTATTGAGAGTATCGATGTGGAAGCAGCGAAATTCGCCATGACGTGGGATCGTTGGATTCCGATTGGTCGCGGTGGGGCAATTGGGAACATCCAGGCCGAACCGTCGGTTGAAGACAATCGTCCCGAACACCAATATACCAAATTTCCAGACTTGCTAGATGTGAAACGTGGAACTGCTATTTCCTCGCTAAGTCGCAATTGCGTATTGTTCGTTTCGAATCCCCCAATTTAACACTCGTTTCACGATAAACCGTTCAGAGTGGAATCCTATGGCTCGCGTTTTTTGCATCGCAAATCAGAAAGGTGGCGTTGGAAAAACGACTACTGCCATCAATCTTGCTTGCGCGATGGCAAAATCTGCCAATAAGACGCTTGTGATTGACCTGGACCCACAATGCAACGCAACGAGTGGATTAGGGCACGAACCAGCGGCGCGTCATCCGCTACTCATCGACCAACCCATTCGAGACAGCATTCTCGCGACTTCGCAGCCCAATCTTTTCTTGATGCCAGGTTGCCGTTCCTTTCAAGACGTGGATCGGTTGGCGAAAGGTGACATAACTCAAGGGGCTATGATCCAGCAGCATCTGGAAGCAGGCATGGGTGGATATGATGCGGTTTTTATTGACTGCCCCCCATCCCTGGGCGAACTGACTCAAGCGGCTCTTGCTTCCAGTACCGAAGTGCTCATGCCCATCCAATGCGAATATTACGCTATGGAAGGCCTGACTCAAATGATTCACGTTATCCGAGATGTGATGAAGAAACAGCCGGACCGCCTTACCTTTGGTGGCATCCTGCTGACGATGTACGACCCTCGATTCGAACTGACGCATGAAGTTGACAAGGAAGTACGAGAGTTTTTCGGAGATATTGTTTTTGATACGGTGATTCCTCGCGATGTTGCGATCAGCGAAGCGCCTAGCTATGGACAAAGCGTCCTTACCTATGCGCCTCGCTCGCGTGGCACTCGCGCTTACATTGAACTTTGCATGGAGGTTTTAGAACGTGACTAAAGATCGAAGACTCGGACGAGGATTAGCAGCTCTTTTGGGAACTCCAGTCGATGAGGCTTCCAGCATCGAGGCCGATGGCGGCTCCAACCCAATGATTGCCGGCACGACTTACGCCTCGAACAATACACGACCAACAAGTTCCTTACCGCCCGCGGCCTCGTCTATTGCCGGTCGCTCGACTGCCCAAGAAACACCTGATTCACAGCTGAGCCGAACAGACACCATTCGTCAACTGGCCAATGACGCCCGAGCCAATCAGTCGCGTACCAACATCTCGCCGATTACCTTTCCCGTTGCCCCTGTCGCCTCGACAAGCAGCGTTGAATCGAGTTTGGGTAAATCTGCCCAAACCCTGGATCTGCCTGTCGACATCATCGATGCGAACCCGTTCCAACCTCGGCGGCAATTCAACGCGTCGGAGATCGAGTCGTTGGCCGAGTCTCTGAAAGAGCATCAACAGCTCCAGCCAATTCTGGTTCGGCGCGTGGGCGAGCGATATCAGCTGATCAGCGGTGAACGCCGATTGCGTGCGGCCGTCTTTGCTGGTCTGCCGACCATTCGGGCCGAAGTCCGAGTTGCCGATGACCGCTTGGTTGCCGAACTGGCCATCATCGAAAACCTTCAACGAAAAGATCTAAACGCCATCGAAAAGGCGTTGTCATTCAAACGCTACATCACGGAGCATAAGTGCACTCAGGACGAACTGGCTCAACGATTGAAAATCGATCGAAGCACCATCGCGAACATGATGCGTCTGTTGGAGCTGCCGGAAATAGTGACCGATGCGGTTCAACGCGATGAGATTACGGCCGGTCACGCCAACGCCTTGCTCAGTCGTGGCAGCATCAAAGAACAAGTTGCCGCACTCAAAAAGATCCAAGAGGAAGGCTGGTCGGTTCGTGAAACGGAAGCTCAAGTGGCTGAAACGCTAGCAAAAGCCGCAGCCGACGAAGACGGAATTCTCGGCGCGCTCCCTCGACGCAAGGCCAGCAAGTCCGATCAGCTGGCTTCGTTAGAACGAGACTTAAAGATGTCGTTGGGAACTCGAGTTGACATCAGCCAGACTAGCCGTGGACGAGGCAAGATCACCATCCACTTTACTAGTGTGGAAGAGTTCGATCGTCTGCGTCATCTTCTAGTGAACGACCTAAAGCGAAAGGCCGCCTAAGAGATTATGTTGTTTAGCGAGCAGACGTTTCGATGGATCATTCAGGCTTTGGCAATTTACGTTGCAATGAGATGCCTAATGTCCCTTGCGAAACGTTTGCGTGAGCGGTTGCAGGGGTTGTTGATCGAGCATGTGAAGCGTCAACAAATCGAATCGAAAAAACGGAAACGTATCGACGAGCTTCGCGAAATGATTCGAAGACGCAAGGCCGCGTCAGCCGCCGACGAAGAGGCGGAAGAGCAGCAGAAGCGAGCTGCCTAATCTGCTGGCCAAGGCTTCCGAGAAAGCATCCCAGCGTATAAAACAGGAGAACTCCGACGTTCGATTCAATGGTGAATTCGAACGCTAAAGCAGCGAACTCGCCGAGAAACCATGAGCACCCCAACGAGCAAACTTACCGAAGCGGCGCTTCAAGTCAAAATAGGCTCCTACACGCGTCACATTTTTTTGTGCGTCGGCGAAAGTTGCTGTTCCAAGGAGCAAGGCGAAGCGGCTTGGACGACGCTCAAAAATGATCTGAAGGAAAAGAACTTATCCCTTTCGGATGGCCCATCAGCCTGTTACCGCACCAAGACTGGCTGTTTGCGAATCTGTATGCAAGGACCCATCCTAGTTGTCTATCCAGAAGGGAACTGGTACGCGAACATGACTGCCGATCGCATTCCCGAGTTTGTTGACCGGCAAATCGTTAAGGGAGAGGCCGTTGAAGAGTGGATCTTTGCAAGAAACCCACTTTCCCAAAACGATTAGCATCTAGCCATGTCACGGCCGCTTTTTCTGACTTGGATTAAGGCTTATTCGATTGCACAAGGTTCGCCCTTTTATACCCGTCGAACTCGCTTTCGCTTGGACTTTATATGCAGGTTATCATACTAGCGACCGTGTACTTTCGTATGTTGCGCCGCTACCAAAACTAATCGACTTGAAACATGAACCCGTTCTCTCGAATTGTCCGCGGCGTTCTCACTGGCATTCTAGTTATTCCAATTTCTTCTGGATGCTTGCTGCTTTCAACTGCATTTGCCTCAAAACGCATTTCCGGTCTCAGTCGAAGTGCATGCTGGGAAGTCCTTAGGTCCATTGAGGCCCATATGACGCTATTTTGGAGCGGACGAACCGAACTATGCCTCCATGAAAGATGGAAGCAAGTTGCTAGCGTAGTTGTGTGAGCTTTCTCCGCAATCGGTTTTTTCAGGACCCACAACTTGTTGACGTCCGGTGACGGGACGCCTGCTCTGAAATGGGGGGCGACAAACGCCTATACCGAAGACAGTCAAGGTAACCCCGTTTATGACTGGACCATTGTCTATCGGATTTTTGACGCCTATCTCGCTCGAGGTGTCCGTCCCTATGTTCCAATCGGCTTCATGCCCAAAGCGTTATCTTCCAAACCCGATCCCTACCAGCACAAATTCGGTGATGGTGCCGCTTTCGAAGAATTGTTTTGTGGCTGGGCCCAACCTCCGAAGGACTATGACAAGTGGGGCGAACTCGTCTATCAATGGACCAAGCATTGTGTCGAACGCTACGGTGAAAAGGAAACTCTTACATGGTACTGGCAGATATGGAACGAGCCAGACATAACCTATTGGAATGGAACCCCCGAGCAGTTCTTCAAGCTGCACGATGGAGCCATCGCGTCTGTCCGACGTGCGCTGCCAAGAGCCAGAATCGGTGGTCCGGATGTTGCGAACGGTTGCAGCGAGTTCATGAAAGTGTTTTTAAAGTACTGTGTGGAAGACACGAACTATTCGATGGGCGAAAAAGGAACTCCGCTTGATTTTGTTTCCTTTCATGCCAAAGGATCTCCTGAAGTCATCGACGGGCACATTCAAATGGGTATCAACAAATACTTGCAAGCTATTGAATCTGGCTTCCAATCGATTGCGAAATTCTCTCAGCTCAAGTCGCTTCCGATTGTCCTTGGCGAATCTGACCCAGAGGGGTGTGCGGCGTGTCGCGGGGATCGATATGGTTATCGTAATGGAACGATGTATTCGAGCTATATCGCCGCGAGCTTCGCGCGCAAGCACGATCTTGCAAATAAACACGGCGTCCATCTCGAGGGTGTTCTTACTTGGGCGTTCACTTTCGAAGACCAACCCTACTTTGCTGGATTCCGACAACTGGCCAGCAACGGCTTGCCGGTAGCAACCATGAATGTGTTTCGCATGATGAGTCAAGTTCCAGGTGAGCGAGTCGCTGTAGATAGCTCGCACGCGATCGAACTGGAAGAGATGTTCCAAAGAGGAGTACGAGGAGCACCTGATATAGCCGCTGTTGCAAGTCGAAATGACAAGCGACTTGCGACCCTGGTCGGGCATTATCACGATGATGATATCGCAGGCCCCGACGCTGCGATAGAACTGAAGCTTGACGGACTTCCGGTAAATTCAAAGTCCGCTCAAGTAACGCACTATCGCTGGCGATCAGCGAGGCCGAGGAATTGACTCAACACAAGTCAAAAACGGCCGATCGAGGACGTCGTCTGCATCGCTTGGTTCTGGCTCTTCGTCGTGCTCGTGCTCAGCTTCGCGGTGCTCGTGCTCGTAATCGCCTGACTGATCGTACTCGCTCAATGATTCCGAGACACCATCGAATTTCATCGCCATCCGAGTCAACATCGCGACAATTCGAACCAGTTTGGATTTCAATTCGCGATCCGTTTCCCGACTCATGCCACCGG
>CAITIF010000547.1 GCA_903892365.1 uncultured Pirellula sp.
ACCGTGTCTGGAGTTTCGCTCAACCAGAAATGGCCACCGGCTAACTTTTCAAATCGTGATGTTCGATAAAACAAAGCAGCCATTTCGCCCCCGTCTTTGCCGTCATCGCGTCCAACGCCAAACGAATCGTATCCAGCGAGCTTCGACATGATGAAGTCGCGTTGGTCACGCAGCGTTTCTTGTGTCCCAAGCAGATCTGGACCAAAAGCATGGATGGTATCCATCAAAAAGTCCTTTCGCTTATTCCAGTGATTATCACCGTCGTTCGCAGTTCCATATCGAATGTTAAAACTCATAACCCGAACGCTGCCTACATCCCGTGGTTGCGAATCAACACTGGCTTGCTGCCCTACAGCTTTCCCAAAAATGAACGATAGGAGAGACAAGGCAAGAAGGATATTACGCATGAAAGCACCGTAAGTTTGGACTGGGAATTTGAATGGAGAGGCTGAAACGGCGAACTGAGAAAAGAGACAAATCGATGGAAGTTTAACGCGTTGGTTCAAACGCAACACCGGTTGACTGAGCGCGTAAACGCGGGTCGTTCGATTTCACGAGGAGAGCGCGACCTTCGATCGCCTCCATGCATCTCGCTAAGGTTTCTTCTTCCAAACGCTGCATGGCTTCTCGTGTGTAGAAGGTCAGATGAGGCCACACGATGACATTGTCCATCGCGTAAAGAGCCGCCAACGGGTGACCGTCTCTTGCCAACGGTTCTTGGCCGTAAACATCGAGTGCAGCACCCGCAATTTGCTTGGTCTTCAATGCCTGCAGCAAAGCGATCTCGTCGACAATCTCTCCTCGCGAAACATTGATCAGAAAGGCGCTCGGCTTCATTCGAGACAATTCAGACTCACCGATCAAGCCTCGGGTGCTGTCGTTGAGCACGCAATGGATCGAAACAAAATCGCACTCTTGCAGCATTTCTCCAAGATCGTCAAATCGTTCGGCAGGCATGCTGGCAGCAAAGGGATCGTAGCCTACTACTCGCATGCGAAACGCGTTTGCCATTCTCGCCATGCTCGATCCAATACGTCCAACACCAACCAAGCCAAGTGTTTTACCAGCAAGATCGTTCGCCAGCCATTTCGGTTCTGGCCATACCCAACCCGATTGTTGCATTGCGTTTTGGATTGGCTTGAACTGTTTTGCCAAGCCGATCATCAAGGCAAATGCTCCTTCGGCGACTGTCTCCTCGGCGTAATCGGGGATATTGACCACGGGAATTCCCCGTTCGCGAGCCGCGACGATATCGATTGCATCGATACCGACCCCGTACTTGATGATGGCCTTCAGTCGCGGAGCACTTTCGATGACCTTACGGCTGATTTTGGTGTAGCACATCAACAGCAAATCAGCGTCGGCAATTTCTTGGATCAGCGTCTGCTCCGAAACACCATCTGGCAATTTGACAAGCGTCGCCCCCATTTCCCGAAGACGAGCGTCAACGACATGCATTTCCAGTTCACGATCCGTCCGCACAATTTTCATGGTAACTACCCCTTTGTGCTAGATTCCGCTAGATGGGTTGCTGCTTTGGGCTCAAAATGAAAGTCAGTCGATTCATCATGAACCTTCATGACTAGCGTCAGACCAATGAAAACGTTGGTACTCGAAGAGTACCCCAGGCAGAATTCGAATCTGCGACCTCAGCTTTAGGAAAGCCGCGCTCTATCCAACTGAGCTACTAGGGCGTCAATGAAAACATTGTATTTGATAATCGATTTTGCTTCCAGGGGTCTGCAACTGCACCGTTTTTGGCACCACAATCGTGTAGCCGGAGTCGCCAGACTTCGGTTGAAATTCTGGTAAGCTGGTTCAGAGTTCCAGTGGATTCGCGCTGGCACTGACGCCCTTTGGAAGCAGCATCGAATCGAGATGTGTTTATGATGGCTATCGAACAAACATTGGGTTTTCTATTCTCAGGATCATTTCGCTCTCAGACTGGTAACTTCCGATCGGATTCTTAAGGGTGTGTCGCCCCTTCAGGGCTGAGGCCAAAATCCGCTTCGTGTCCGGGGCATATCTGCCCCGGCAGAGGATGTGTCAGCCCTACCGGGCTTCAAACCTAGTATGCTTCGGCCCTACCGGGCTACCGGGATTCAGACCTACTGGAGGTCAGACCTAGAAACGGCTCCGATGTGTGCGAGTGTTGTGGTGGCCGGCGTGGGTCTTCTGCGAAAACACCGGTGTAGTTCCATGTTTATTTCGTTCAAGAGCGCGACTCCATTTGCTTTTGCCTGTGCTTTCATTTCCGTGTGTTCCGTGTATTCCGTGGTTCCATATCCGATCTTTTATGGACAGTACATGCCGGCGAGTGCAACTTGTAGCTTCCCATTGTTGCTTCCGCTTGGGATCCCCCCAATTAAAACCTCCTTCATCCTTTCTGGATGCAAAAGCCATTTTCATCTAAATCCCTTTCGGAACTGCCGATTTCCCTTATCATCAAACCCTTTTCAGCCTGATCCCCGTCGACATATACGGTTCTGCAGCCATTTTGCAGATGCCATGCCATGCTCTGTTTCCTGGATTCCACTCCTTAAGCCCCTTCACAATCTGCTCCTATTGCCTCATGGATTTATCAAACACTGGAAAAAGCCAAGCGGATTCGATAGCTTGCCATCGCATCTTGGACGCAAATTTGAATCGGACTATGGAAGGGTTAAGAACCCTGGAAGACTTGGCTCGCTTCCAAAACCACGGCAGCATTCAGAACCGCTACAAAACCCTGCGCCATGATCTTCAAGGCTTCACTTCGACTTGGGACAAATCCGCTCTATTGACCAGTCGCAATGCTTCGGATGACGTTGGCCGGACGACTAAAACAGAAAGCGAAAGCTTGCGCAGTCACGGAGCAATTGACATTGCCGAAGCGGCCGCTCAACGTGTTCAGCAATCTTTGCGTTGTCTTGAGGAATTCGCAAAATTTCTCTATCCCAATTCATCCGCTGGCATCGAGTCCCTTCGGTATCAAGTTTATGACCTCAATGCGAAGTTCCTGTTGGCTCAAAAACGCGATCTCGCCTTCTTGGCAAAGTCAAAACTGTACGTTCTGGCCAATTGCCAAATGCCAATTGCAGAATTTCAAACGCGAATCGCATCGATCAGCCGTGCCGGAGTCGATATCATTCAAATTCGCGACAAACAACTCGATGCAAAGCAAATCATTGAATACTCCAGCGCGGCTATCGCTGTGGTCGATCCCAGTCAGACACGCATTGTCATCAACGATCGCGCAGACGTTCTTCACTGCACTCAAGCTTGGGCACTTCATGTTGGCCAAACGGATCTCAGCGTGAATCAGGCTCGATCGCTGATCCCAAACCGCTGCGTCTTGGGTTTGTCGACTCATGATCTGCAACAAGTGAAAGACGCCATCCACTTCGGTGCCGATTACATCGGCTGCGGGCCCACATTCCCGTCATCGACCAAAGCGTTCGAGTCGTTTTCGGGACTAGATTTTCTCCAGTCGGTCGTCGACTTCCTGAATCAAGAACAAGCGAGTTTGCCCGCCTTTGCTATCGGTGGAATCACGATTGAGAATCTTCCAAAAGTGCTTGCAACTGGCATACGACGTATCGCGGTAAGCAACTCTGTTTGGGGTGCAAAATTGCCATCAAAAGCGACGGAACAGATGCGCCAATTACTGGATCAGGGTACTTAGAATCGGGTTAGACTCGTGAAGCATGCTCTTTCATCGTTAAACACTCGAAAGAGCGAGCCATCCAACCCAGTGTTTCGCGAGCAATAGCAACCTTAGGCTTAGATTCCTGCGACATACCTGGAAAAAAGGCTAGTTCTTTCAGATCATCACACCCCATGAAATCCAATGGGTGAAGCAACAGCGAAGGTTGGACGCGATTCAGCCAACTAAAACGCATCGCTTGATAGAAGTATCGCTTCGCTACGCATGGAGAAAAAGTTGCTAGGTACATCACATAGCTCAGATGGATCGGCACCTTCAACCAAGGCATCGTGGTCACCGGAATTTCGATCAGCGATTGGCTCTGGTCGTTCGATAGATTCCAGCGGAAGGGTCTGAGCCGTTGAAAACCAGCATTCCACGACCCGAACAACTGTTTGCGCTGATCCTTTTCCTGTTTGCCGAGCCCACTGTGTAAGAAATAGTAGGCTCTTGCGATGGGCCCCAGAAAGGTTGGGAATGTCGACGCATCGTAGAGGTACCCGCGTTCCGCTAAGACTTGCAAAACGGTTTCCGAGTAACTGAACCCGGGGCCGCGAAAACCAAGCGTCCGCTGCCCCGTTACCCCTTCAATCGCTCGCTCACTGCGTTCAAATTCATGCACGATTTTCTCGCGCGAGTATAAATGCAACCAGGGTTCATGATGGAACGAGAAGGATGTAGCAGCAGCCTGACAAACACCATTAAACAATAAAAAAAGCCCCACCCAACTTAGATTGGTCACGCCCGATATCCAATCTTGAGCTGAGTGAGGCAGGTTTGATTAGTTGCCTACGACAACCACAAACAGGTGTTTAATGTCAGTAATGTAACCCACAAGCACTTTCAATACAGTACTAGAACCAAAAATAATTAGGTGAATTTCTCCACCACGAATGAGCATCAAACGCCCCTTCGGGTGAGACGAAAGGAAGTTAGCATAGCCAAGACCGCCAAATTCGTTCACTAGCCGACGCTCTGAAACGTCTATTTCGCGCTTCGGTAGTGGGCTCCCCGTATTTCAATAATCGCAACGCGAGAGCGTTTTGGTTGAAGACCTGATCATGTACGATGGTTAGACTTCGAACCGATGCAAGCTCAGCATACGCCTGAGAGCCTTTGGCGCGAGTCCAATGCCATCTACTTTGATTTGTTTTGCATGTCGAATACCGAACAAGGAATATCGACTTGCGAAGTGTTTTACGAATTCCTTTGGACTTCGAGATTCCTTGTTTGACATTCGATATTGATTGTTAGCCAAAAAAACAAAGCAGATGCAATTAGGCCATCGCCTGCGGCTTAAACTGCGTCCCGACCGATGTTTAGATTGCTACGGTGAAAGCCATAAAGCCTTGGGTCCAAGATGAATCATTCCTTATTGAATTCGATGTTCTCCAAGCGGTTAAGGCCACTCTTATGCTTGTTGCTCGTGAGCGTTGGGACGGATTCCTGCTTCGCGGATTTCGTTATCTTTGGCATTCCCGGTACCAAGCGAAAAACAGTGTTGGAGGGGAAGACCAAGGTTCACAGTGCGAACTTGATCGAGTTTTCGTATCCAGGCTTCCCTTCGATTACGCTTGGAAATGAGTTTGCCACGTCCATCAAGGCACCAACTCGTCAGGAGGAATTTCGCAGACTATTTCAGAAAGCGAATCGATCTAAGGACATTAACGACTTCCTGGAGGCAGCCAGGCAAGCATTGCAGCGAGGCATGTTGAAGGAGTTCTACGAATGCTGTAGCGCCGCTTATAAGATCGATCCTTTACATCCCACCGTAGTGCGACTAATAGAAGCAAGGAAGAGAGTCAAACAGGAGCTAGGGAATCATGACCAAGTGGCAACCCAGCTCAAGGAGACCACCGGATTGAAGCAGATGCAAATTGCGGTAAGCCGACATTATGTCATGTTTCACGACACCCCCAATAAGAAAATAGGGCGCAAAAAACAGACTCGTGCCGAACAGCGACTAGAACTTTTAGAACAGGTTTACGAAGCATTTTTCATGAAATTTTCCTTGGATGGTGTTGTATTAGAGCCCCCCAAGGAACACATGATGGTACTCCTTTTTAATGACGAACAAACGTACCTGCGGTATGCGACCGAGCTGAATCCCGAACTGCGGCGAGCGTCTGGTTTTTGGTCCCCGAAAGACAACATCAGCGTCTTCTACGATCAGGGTTCGACCGAAGAGATGCAATTGATGTCATCGATGGCTGAAAAGCTTCAAGTTGCTAAGCAAAAGGCACGCGGCCAAGGGGATTCACGCGACATTGCTTACTTGGCCAATTCGTTCGATTTGTTGATCAAAATCTCCAAGGAAGAATCGGACATCGAAGTCGTCTCTCACGAAGCAACTCACCAGTTGGCCGGCAATACCGGATTGATGCCTCGGAAAAAGCTGGGACTTCGATGGGCACAAGAAGGCCTTGCAAGTTATTTCGAGACGCCTGCCGGTGCCGGTTGGGGAGGGATTGGAGCTGTCAATGCATCGCGTTTGATGGGGTACCGCCGAATTGCGCGCGATCCCGATCGAGCTAAACTTGATCTGCTCGTCTCCGACGCCCTTTTCGACGGGGCGAGTGACACGGGGCAACTTGGGGATGCTTACGGTCAAGCCTGGGCGCTTACGCACTATTTGATGGAAAACGAATTTGAAAAGCTGGTAGATTATTATCGCCGATGCTCCGAATTGCAGGTGGACGACAAGGGCAAGATTTTACGATCGGACTTGGTGAAGGTCTTTTTGGATGTGTTTGGTGATATTCGTATCTTGGAACGGAGGTTTCATGAATACATGAACACTCTGAAAACTGATGTGGAACGTATGGTCGAAGCGATGAACTAGCCTATAGTATGAATATGATCAACATGGACAGTACAGCCGACAATCAAATGCTCCAAAATCTAGTTCTCGCCGCACAGCAAGCCGCGCTCCACGCGTACGCTCCGTATAGTCAATTTACGGTCGGGTGTGCTCTGCTTTCGAAAAGCGGAAAAATCTACACCGGCTGCAATATCGAGAACGCCTCGTATTCAGTAACCTTGTGCGCCGAACGCGTCGCTGCCGCTCAGGCGATCGCCCATCGAGATCGAGAATGGGACTCTCTTGTCGTCGTTTCACCGCAGCGCGTTACCACCTGTGGAGTCTGCAGACAGTTTCTGCATGAGTTCGCTCCGGATCTGACCATTTGGAATGGCTTTCTGGAGGGGCTGAGCCTGGAAGGCCCATTCTCCCTCCATCAGTTATTGCCTGGTGCAATGACCTTGCGGCCCATCAATCACCCCCTCAGCAACTCGTAAGACTGTTTTATTCGTGTCCGAGTCAAAATCTTTTGGTTCTAGTCAAAACGTGGCTGCGAAAGCTGGATTGTCGCAACTCGAGGAGGCTTTTGAGAAGAAAGAGAGTAGGTATGTTGTCGGGATCGATTTAGGAACAACGAACTGCGCCGTGGCGTTCATGGATTCTCATGAAGCCACCCCCAGCATCGAGCTGTTCCGGGTCGAACAGATGGTCGATTTCCAAACAAGCCAACGCGCTGACACACTACCCTCCTTTCATTACGAGCTTTCGTCCCAGGAAGCATCGCAGTTAGATGCTCGATTCCAGTTTGTGGATGGCAAGCACAAAAGTGTTGTCGGCGTGTTCGCTCGTCAACGAGGGATGCAAATGCCCGGTCGTTGCATCGCCTCTGCCAAAAGCTGGTTGTGCCATCCCTTGGTGGATCGCACTTCCGATATGTTACCTTGGAGCAACGACGAAGACGTAAAGCTTCTTTCACCCGTGGAAGCGAGCCGTCGTTATCTCGAACACATTCGACGCATGTGGGACCGAGAGCATCCATCCGGTTTGTTGGCAGATCAAGAGGTGATTGTCACCCTGCCCGCTTCGTTCGATGAAGTGGCTCGACAACTGACTTTGCAAGCCGCCAAAGACGCCGGCTTGTCGAATGTGGTTTTGATCGAGGAACCGCAAGCCGCCTTCTATGCTTGGCTTTTCCGCAATCAAGACAGCTGGACGAAAACGATGCGGCCAGGCCAAACCATTTTGGTTTGTGATATTGGAGGCGGGACCACTGACTTTACCTTGATTCGCGTGGTGGAAACTTCCAAAGCAACAACACCAAACGAAACCGAGCTGCATCCGTCGAAGACCATAGAGTCGGACGCAAGCCTTCAAGTGAGCGAAGCACTTCAAGCCACTTACGGTTTGCATCGTGTGGCTGTGGGTGAACATCTGATGTTGGGAGGCGACAATCTCGATTTGGCCCTTGCCAAAGCGATGGAGCAACGATTGCTCGCAGAGACGCCTGGCATGGACCAGCTGAAACCACGACAGTGGGATGCTCTCAAGTCACAATGTCGAGTTGCAAAAGAGACCCTTCTGGGGAACTCGCCTCCAGACACCTATTGGCTGTCATTGCCCGGTTCCGGTTCCAAACTGATCGAGAACAGTCGTTCGATCGCAATCGACTACGAATGGGCCCGTAGTCTTCTTGTCGATGGGTTCTTCGGCCAAGTGGAGCTGAACGACCGACCAGACTTGGCAGAGTCCGGCTTTCAAGAGTTTGGGCTCCCATTTGCTGCTGATCCGAATGCGAACCGACACCTTGCCAAGTTTTTGTGGGAGCATCGATGGGCAGGCCGAAGCGAACAGGACCAAACAGCAATGCCCGACGTTGCGGCGGCTCGCCCGGATTGGATCCTATTCAACGGCGGAGTGCTTGAATCGAGTCAAGTCAAGACGGCGATCCTTGATCAAATCCGTTATTGGTTCGGCAACAGCCATGATTCCAGCGTTGCAGGCGGCAAGGCCGAACCTTGGAAGCTAGGTGTCCTGGAAGGAAACCGGTTGGATCTTGCGGTGGCACAAGGAGCTGCGTACTTCGGCTTGGTTCGACGAGGCCAGGGTGTTCGAATCGATGCAAGACTTGCCAGAGCGTATTTTCTGCTGGTGGATGATTCCCCCGCCAGGGCGATTTGCGTGATGCCAGCGAATGCCTCCCCAATGGATCGGTTCCGTTTGGATGACCATCCGTTTGAACTGGTCGTGGGCCAACCTGTGCAGTTTCCAATCTATCAAAGCAGTACCAATCTTGTTCATCAAGCAGGGCAAATTGTTTTGGTGGATCATCAAACCATGACGGAGATGACTTCGATTCGAACGGTCTTGGAAGCAGAGAATCGCAAACTTCGGACCACGGTTCCTGTTGTGATTGAATCGGAGCTTACCGAGATCGGAACGCTTGCTATGCAATTGCTCCAAGTGACCGATCACAACAATGATGCTTCTACACCTGAAGGCTCAGAAAACAGCTGGAAATTGGAGCTGGACGTGCGTTCCACAACCGCCCCAAAACAGGAAGCTGACGACCACCAAGGACCGATGGTGGCAACGGTCCAATCAAACTTGATCGAGATGGCCGTTGCAAAAATGGAAGTCGCTTTCGGTGAGCACTCTGATGTTTCACCCAAGAACGTCGTTGCGTTTTTATCGGACGAGATCGGCCAAGGACGTCGCGAGTGGAATCCCGCGATGTTACGCGAAATGTGGCGTTTTCTTGTCGACAACCAAGACTATCGGAAAAGATCGCCTGAACACGAGGCTCGTTTTATCAACTTGCTTGGATGGTGTTTGAGACCGGGATTCGGCATGGCGGCGGATGACTGGCGAGTCAACATGACATGGCGGACCATTCATGGAAAACTGAACCACCGTTCCGTAGCCAACGCTTCAGAGGCGATCGTTCTTTGGCGACGCATCGCGGGTGGTTTCACACCTGGGCAGCAGCAAGCACTCTTTCAAGACTGCTGGCCAAGAGTTCGAGCGACCTTGGAAGGGGGAACTTCCAACCAAGCCGTTAACACCAACATGGCGATCGAATTGCTCCGGCTGGTCGGAGCTCTTGAGTGGATCAGTTTCAGCGACAAAAAGAACGTAGCCAACGCATTATTGGCAGCCATCAAGAAGAAAAAGCTGGAACACCTTCGTGGAGCCATGCTCTGGACGCTTGGGCGAATTGGATGCCGCCGTCCTGTCTATGCAACATTGCAACAGGTCGTGCCAGCTTCGGTTGTCCAAGGTTGGATTGAAAAGCTTCTGTCGCTCGAAGATGCCGTTTTCGTTGACTGTCTAGAGCCGATGTCCCTGTGCATGATGCAATTGGCTGTCAAGACTCACGATCGCTATCGCGACCATTCCAGCGGTCTTCGGGAGCAAGTATTAAATCGCTTGGAACAAATCGATGCACCCAAGACGCATCGCGACTTGATTTCCTCCGGTGGCAAACTGAACGATTCATTGGAGGAATCGATCCTAGGCGATTCTCTGCCGCTTGGGTTCAGATTAAGACCTTGGTATAGGATCAGGACATAGGTGGCGCCGTGGGTTCAAGACATAG
>CAITIF010000548.1 GCA_903892365.1 uncultured Pirellula sp.
CTGGAGCTTCAGCTGTTGCTGGAGGTGTCGTGGGCTCCGTCGCTGGAGGAGTTGTTGCAACGGGGCGACGATACTGACCTAAGCCAACCCGTCGATCGTATTCGGCTCGAAGTTGATCTGGGGCAAGTTTGGCAACCTCAGCCAAAATAAATGGTTCGGGGGTTATATCGATAACATCCAAGTTTGCTTGGTAGCGTTTGCGGAAGCCTGGTTCGGCAACCATTGGGCTGGAAAATTGTTCCTTGTACTTTTCAAACAGCTCAGTGATTTCAGCTTCGCTGGGTTCTTCCTTCACATCGGCAGAATAGTTGGCGACAACGATTGGAAAACCTTCGATTCGGGCTTGGCGATTGAGACGATCGAAATATTGCCAAGCTTGGCCAGGAGGCATGATGGGGCGACCGCTGGAGTTCATACCAGCCAACGCGGTTGATTCCATAACCTGAGCGGATAGTTCAAGCTTGAGGACTTGATAGAGTCGGAATCGGGTTAGTTCGCCACCAGAAACCTTCTCCATAATGTCCGACAGCTCTTTCTTGGTGAGTTTGCTATTCACAAAATCACTAAGAAAAGTATCGATAGCGACGTCGTCGAAAACGATGCCCATCTGGCGGGCTTTTTCGTTCAGAATCTTGGTTCGAGCTACAGCCAACTGGCTTACAAAGCCACTGATGCCTAGCGATTGGATTTGGTTGTTTTGGAAGTCATAACGAAAGCCGGGTACGTTCGGCATGCCGCCCCGCTTGATCACTTCGTTGGCCACTTGAGCCAGGAAATTTACGGTCTGGCCTTTTGCCTGGACCATGCGTACCAATTCAAACTGCTGAATCTTGCCCCCGCGCCACTGGACGACGGTTGGACCTTCGTTGGCAGAACTATTGGCGTCGCCCATGTAAAGTTGCATTGAGGGGACAACAATAAACGAGAAGATCGCCACCAAAACCAAGATGGCCAAAACCTCGCGTTGCCTGCGACGATAAAAATCAAAGCTCATCCGGCGATATCCTTACAGGGAATCCTTACGGGGGGTGTCCGACACTGGCCCGTAAACACAACTAGTCGGGTTGATTTGGGGGTAAAGGGGCCGATTGTAAGGTGCTATCCGTGGAAAGCAACGTCATTGTGAGCAATTCCACGCTCACGGCGCCGGTAATTTTCGAGGAAAGTGCCAGTTGTTGCTTCTAGCGCTATCGGCTGGATCGGATTTGGCGATCTCGAAGGTTTCCTAGATTTGCTATCTCCTCTTGTTTGCGGATTCGCAGATTTTGGTCAATACGCGAACCGATGATGAACTACAGGTTACAAGTATGCTTATTTGGAGTGTAGTTTTAATGAGGTACTTGTTGTGGGTTGTTTTGTTGTCGACTAGGCTTGTTTTGGAGAATAAGAAGAGATGTTCAGGTTGAGATGGTTTGCAGTCATCAATGCCTGGGCTAAGCTACCTAACCCACAGTGGCAGGTCCAAATCAGTAAAATGGGTGTTTTTTTGTTGCGGTGTACGTGGTGTGACTGTAGGTTTGGTTCCTGTTTGATTTTGGCGAGATGGGATGGCATTTTTCCCGTTCTCAGCAAAAGAATGTGGTACATCTAGAGACCTAGTTCGGACGCTATGGATTTGACATTACACGTTGGATGATGAAGTGAACGCTCATGAGTGACTCTCAAAAGAAATCTTTGGTCATTGTCGAATCGCCTGCCAAAGCCCGCACCATTTCGAAGTTCCTTGGGAAGAACTTTCAGGTGGAAGCGAGTATTGGTCACATTCGCGATTTACCACAAGGTGCCAAAGAAATACCGGAAAAGTTCCGCCGCGAGCCATGGGCCTATTTGGGCGTCAACGTTACCGAGCAGTTCGAGCCCATTTATATTGTGCCGCCAGATAAGAAGAAGCAGGTCTCCAAGTTAAAAGACGCTTTGAAGAACGCTAAAGACCTCTATCTGGCGACGGACGTAGACCTCGAAGGAGAAGCTATTTCGTGGCATCTGCGCGAAGTGCTCAATCCCAAGGTCCCAGTGAAGCGATTGGTGTTTCATGAAATTACACGTGAGGCAATCACAAACGCGCTAGAGAACACGCGTCAAATCGACGAGAGTTTGGTTAAGGCTCAAGAGACACGGCGCATCGTCGATCGTTTATACGGATTTGATGTTAGCCAATTACTTTGGAAGAAGGTGGGGCCCAAGTTATCCGCTGGCCGCGTGCAAAGCGTCGCCGTGCGTTTGATTGTGCAGCGTGAACGGGAGCGAATCGAGTTTCGTTCGGGGACCTATTTCGACTTGGTTGGGACATTCCGCACATTGCGCAACCAAAAATTCCAAGCGGTTCTGGTGAGTGTTGATGGAAAGCGTATTCCCAGCGGTAAAGACTTTGATGGCAAGACGGGCAAGCTTAAGGACAGTTCGTTATTGCTGCTTGATCAAGCAGGCGCTGATGCTTTAGCAAGTCGGCTCCGCGGCTCAAAATTCAAAGTGTTGTCGGTTGAAGAGAAGCCATTTACGGAAAAGCCAAAGGCTCCCTTTACAACCAGTACGTTACAGCAAGAAGCGAACCGCAAGTTGGGTTTTACCGCTCGTCGCACGATGCAGGTTGCCCAGAGCTTGTATGAAAATGGTTACATCACTTATATGCGTACGGACTCTACCTCGTTAGCGAAGGTGGCTGTCGATGCGGCTCGCGATTTGGTCCGGTCGCAATATGGCCCGGACTTCTTACATCCTTCAGAGCGTTCCTATGCCACGAAAGTGAAGAATGCGCAGGAAGCTCACGAAGCGATCCGCCCGGCTGGTCATCCTTTTCAGTTACCTGAGAAATTGCGGGGTGAATTGGATCACGATCAGTTCCGCTTGTTCGATATGATTTGGAAACGAACCATCGCCAGCCAGATGGCTGATGCTCAAAAGAAACGCATTACGGTCACCCTGGAAGCGGATGGAGCTGTGTTTCAAGCGTCAGGTACTTCGATTGAATTCGAAGGCTTTCTCCGCGCATACGTTGAAGGTAGTGATGATCCGGATGCCGAATTGGCACAAGCCGAAACATTGCTCCCGGATGTAAAGCCTACCGAGCAAGTTGGCTGCGATGCGCTCGATTCTAAATCGCATACAACTCAGCCTCCTGCTCGTTACACGGAAGCTTCGTTGACTCGGGCCTTAGAAGAGATGGGGATCGGTCGCCCGAGTACGTACGCCTCGATTATCGATACAATTCAACAACGCGATTACGTATTCAAGCGAGGCACTGCTTTGGTGCCAAGTTGGACGGCGTTTACGGTGGTCCGCTTGCTGGAAGACCATTTCGGCTCGCTGGTCGATTATGAGTTCACGGCGCAGATGGAAGATTATCTGGACGCCATCAGCCGCAACGAAAAGGGTGACAAAGATTATCTGCAAGGGTTTTACTTTGGAGATCATCCTGGCCTCAAACGTTTGTTAGAGGATAAAGTTCAAGAAATTGATCCCAGAGCTTCCAGTCGTTTCTCTATCGGAGCTCCGACCGAAGGAGAGCATCTTGAAGAGATCTTTGTTCGAGTAGGCCGCTATGGACCGTTTTTGGAACAGGGCGAACGCAAAGCGAGTTTGCCTGACGGTATGCCGCCCGAAGAAGTGACTCTCGAAAGAGCGATCCAGCTTTTGTCGCAAGCCAAGGTGGATGAGGAACCGCTTGGTCATGACCCCGAGAGCGGTAAGCCTGTTTACATGAAGAATGGACGTTTTGGTCCTTACGTTCAATTGGGAAGCAATGACGACGAAGATAAGCCAAAGAACGCATCGCTTCTCAAGGGTATGACGCCCGATCAAGTAACATTAGAGCAAGCGATTGCTTTGCTTTCGCTACCTCGAAATTTGGGACCGCATCCTGAATCGGGTGACGATGTGGTCGCCAGCAATGGTCGATACGGTCCCTACGTCAAATGTGGAGTAGAAACCCGTTCCCTTCCCGCAGATGTCTCTCCGATTGATGTCAGCATGGAGCAAGCGTTGGCTTTATTGGCAACGCCCAAGACCCGAGGTGGACGCGGCGCGGCTACGCCTAAAGCTCCATTAAAAGAACTGGGAGCATCGCCAGTAACAGGCGAAGCAGTGAAGTTGCTCGATGGTCGATACGGCCCTTACGTTACCGATGGTGCGACCAATGCGTCGCTGCCCAAGGGCCTCGAGCCAGATGGCTTGACTCTAGAAAAAGCTCTAGAACTGTTAGCGGAACGAGCGGCCAGCGCACCGGCGGGCCGAGGCAAGCGTGGCAAAGCGGCACCTAAGAAAGCGGCAACTGCCAAACCCGCTGCCGAAAAAACCAAGAAAGCTCCCAAGAAAAAAACGACAAAGAAAAAGAGCTAGTGTGAGATTCGGTTGAGTTCCCAGGTCGGTCCGCTCTAACGCGTTCCGAAATTGGGAACGTCAATCTTCGCTAGTTCGATTGGGAGTCGATGTCAAGTGTCAACTCACTTGGTTTTGGGTGATTTGCTATCACAGAAAATGAAATGGAAAATCGTGGGGAGAGAATACTTGACCACGGCTAGTTCGACGGACTAGATTCATGGCGCTTCGAGGATATTCAGCGTTGAGCGAAGTGGTACTTGATCTAGTCACTTTTGCATGGAAGTCAGTTTATGTCCGCACCCCGCTCTGCAGTCGCCGTTTTGGATTTGGCATCGATTAGTGTTGCTTCGGGCGAACCGATGTCCGCACTTTGTTTTCGACGATTTGGTCGACATGCTTTGCTTGAGTGGTCTTTGAGACGTCTCAGCGAAGCTGCCTTGTTGGATCATGTGGCTATTGTGGGGCCAAAAGAACTCGAAGGTGAAGTGTTGCGTTGCAGTTTGCAGGGCGCACTGTGGGTTCCTTGCGATTCGAAATGCGCTGTGGAACGAAGCTTGATGGTCGCGGAAAAGCTGGTGGCTAAATGGCTGATCTACACCAGTCCCAAATGTCCTTTCGTCGATGAAATACTGCTGGATCGTATGATCGGAACGGGATGGAAGCACCCCGATGCAGATTATGTTGGATACTTCTCTCCAACCAATCCTGAATTCTCTCTGACATCGTTAGGCTTGGTGGGTGAAATGTGTCATCGCCGAGCATTAGAGAAGTTAGCGTCGCATAGTGTAGACCCTAAAGATCTTCGAACGGTAGCCGCTCGTGTTCGTGGTGGCGCGGATATCTTCAACTGTCGACTCCTTCCGCTGCCAACCGCGCTGGACAACAAAGAACTTCGTTTCTCATTGGAGACAGCGGCCGATTGGGAGCATGTCGATGCTTTGCTTGAGTTGAGCGATGACGATGCGGACTACCGTCGTTTGGCGGAGTATTCGTTGGAAATGGGACGCATTGATCGCGTCAAAGGAGATGGTAGCCAGGCGGTTGGCACTCCGCATTGGGGCTTGAAAGTCTCGGCAAAAGCTCGTTAATCGTTAAATTTTACCTAATCGCGCCCCCGTTAGACCGCCGATATCCACAGAGAAGCAGCACTGGATAGCTCTTCGGAGCGAAGTGGGTTGCGTCGTTTTTCTGTTTGGGTGAGTCGCTACTGCAGGGATGCGGTTATGTTTTCACGATCGAATTTGAGTGGACAAAACAATCCTCTTCTACGAGTTTTTCGTGGTGTGTTGGTGGGTTGTGTCACCCTCGGCGCGATGAGTGGATGTACGCTCAGCCCAGACCTCATTGATGAGTATCCTGCCTATGGCGGGATCTTTCAGCGGATGGATCAAAGCCAGGGGCGAGTTGGCTCGGTTTTCAGCGACCCGAATTTGATAGGTACCGATGGTACAGTGGTCGTCGATGAAGTTTATGAACCGACCATTATCAGCGAAGAAGAAACGATTGACGCCATAATTGAGAGCGACTCGGCTGACGAAAAAGCCTTCTGGCGCGGTCGAAATGATGGGACGGTTGAAGTCATCGAAAACGATGCCGAGATCATCTTTGAAGAAGAAATTCACTAAGACTTCAATGACGTCGTTTGTTCACCGCTAGTTCTATAGCCGCTCACCCGGTTATGATTCTGCATGCTAACTCCTATCTCTCCAGGAGTTTTGGGCATGGCATTTCATGCCACAATGAGAATATCCAACGCAGGCTCTGCTTTTCTGCGATTGGCAGCACGATAC
>CAITIF010000549.1 GCA_903892365.1 uncultured Pirellula sp.
CAATCTGGGTTTTATCGCTGGCTAGTTTGGAACTGGAAAGCAAGTTTCAAGTCAACGGAGTTCCATCGCGCATCTTAGCCATCGGTGGCTGATACCCAAGAAGTCTACAACCTATTTTTTACCGACTTACTATAGAGAACTTGTACTATGAAGAGCATCATTCTATTTCCGAAACGCAAAGCATTTACTTTGGTGGAGTTGCTGGTGGTGATTGCCATCATCGGCATTCTTGTTGGGCTACTATTGCCTGCCGTTCAAGCTGCTCGTGAAGCGGCTCGACGGATGCAGTGTTCCAACAATCTCCGGCAGATCGGTCTCGCGACCTTAAACTACGAGTCGGCATTTCGTCGACTTCCGGGCCTGACTGGTTCCAGTTCGTTTTCGCCTCAGGCAAGAATCTTGCCATACATCGAACAAGCGAATCTATCGAACTTAATCGACTACAACGTTCCACTGTATGTAGGGCCAGCTTTTGCTGCTCGGCTCAATCCGTTGCATCGCGTTGCCGCGGGAACGGTCATTCCTATTTTCCAATGCCCGAGCGATGCGATGGATCCCTTTTTTGATTCATTGATGACGGACGGAACCGTCGCTAAAGTTGCAGGCCTGAACTACATGTATTCCTATGGCAGCGGTACTGGCACCAATTACGATGACCGATATCCGACCGATGGATTCGTTTGGGAGAACTCGTTCGCAAGAATCGCGGTGATCACCGATGGTCTCAGCAATACAGTCATGCTTTCCGAATCGCTGAAGGGAGACAAGGTTGTTTCGACAGGACTCATGCCTTTGCCACCGCATCGACGCATGGGCTCGTGGGGTGGGTCCTCTAGCAATCCAGTTGGCACGCCAGGTTTCGCGACAGGAGGAGCTACCATTCGCGATCCGAATTTGGCGGCAATTTCAGCCACGATTACCTCTTGGCGTGGACTACGCGGTGAGAATTGGATCCGGGGCGTACCGTATTCCGTCGTAACGAATGGTTACTTGACGCCTAACAGCCGCATTCCAGATATCAACGTACACGGTCGCGGTTGGTTTGCTCCTCGGAGCATGCACACTGGCGGCGCTCAAGTCACCATGGGGGACGGAAGCACGCATTTGGTCAGTGACAGCATCGACCGGACCATTCACGTTGCACTTCACACCTCCAACGCGGGGGACAGGGGTAACATCGAGAACTAAGCCGTCCTGAATCGCGATTCCGAATTGGAATTCCAAATCAAGGCGAACGAAAGAACCGGAGAATCTGGAACCATGAGAAATTGCACCGCTTTTTTTATTTTGTGCCTGCTGTTTCAAGTGGGTTGCAGCCAAAATCCCGGTCTCGTCGAAGGCGGGACTGCAGGAAGTCTTGTGGCAGGCGAGACTCCGGTTCCTGATGTCGAAGTCAAGATTTATGCACTCGGAAGTTCCATTCCGATGGGCTTTGCCGCAACCAATCACGAAGGAAAATTTCGATTGGTATTGCCTAAAGGTGAGGGGCCTCTTTGGCTGTCTCCTGGCGACTACGTGTTCACGCTCGAGTCGCTCGGGCCAGTTCCGCCACCTTTATCGCCCGCTTACGCAAGTGCCTCAAAATCGCCTCTTAAGGCAACATGGAAAGCAGGCGACCAGTCTCTCGATTTGAAAATTGCGAAACTGAAGTGATCTAAGGGTACCGGCAAGGGTGAGCTTGAGATGGGCAACCAGTACAAGCTTCATGAACAGTTGAGGGTAACTGTTCTACATGGTTGAGTAGTCGCCCTCAACGTTGTCCTCATCTGCTCGGAACTGCCATACGAATTTACTTTGCCAATGTCTTGGTCAGCCAAGCCGACGCATGATTCGTCCAGTCGGTAACCGGCACTCCATCGACGTGACGTAAACCATAACCATGGCCACCGAATGCGTACATATGAAGCTCGCAAACCACCCCGACCTTCTTGAGTTCGGTCGCGAGGCACAAACTGCTGAGTGGCGTCACGGGATCATCCCATGCATGCACGAAGAAAGTGGGTGGAGTATCCTTGGTTGGCTTTAGTTCATCCAACAATTCAACCCCTGTTCCTGTAAGGTACGCAGGATAAATCAGTAACGCGAAATCAGGGCGGCACGACAGCTTGTCAACGTTGTCCACAGCTTCATACTTCGTCTCATTGAATTGGATCGCGCCTCGTGCGGCGACTTCCCCACCCGCCGAAAAACCTAAGACCCCGATTTTTGCAGGATCAAGTCCAAGCTCTTTCGCGGACGATCGCACAACCCGAACGGCTCTTTGAACGTCTTGCAGAGCGGCTTGGCATTTGAAATCAGGCGTCCGTGTAGGCACACGATACTTCAAAACGATCCCCGTAATCCCGATCGAGTTCAACCATTGAGCGACTTCGACCCCTTCGAGATCGTAGGCCA
>CAITIF010000550.1 GCA_903892365.1 uncultured Pirellula sp.
CAGATTCAATGGGATAGTGATGCGGTTATCCATACCTCGCTGGAATATCGAATACCTTGAAGCAGCACCACCGGATTAGTCGGCACAAAGAAACCCAACTCCCAGGGTTCGCGACGACGCTTGGTATTTTCAACGAGCTCCGAATAGCCAGCTAAATCCAAGACTTTTTGACAGGTCTTGCACAATTCGCCCAAAAACTTCATTCACAAGTCGCACAGCCACAACAACTTACGGCAAAAAGCACATTAACGGCACGGGACTTGCTCATGCGGGCTCCCTCCTGCCGAAGACTGCCATTTCAGGTTTCTATGTTTTTTGGCGGGGGTGAATAACGACGGAAACGGGTGCGGAACCCTGCACCTTAGTCACAGATAGATAGATTTACGTTCGTTGGTGATAACCGACTCATTGCAAGGAGTTCAACGTGGCAAAACAGATGGTTTTTGATGATGAAGCGAGGCAGCCATTGCTGACCGGCGTTTCGAAGCTCGCGAGAGCGGTTCGCAGCACACTAGGTCCTCGAGGACGCAACGCTGTTCTCGACAAAGGCTGGGGATCGCCGAAGATCACCAAGGACGGTGTTACAGTCGCTGAAGAAATCGAGCTCGATGATCCGTTTGAAAATCTTGGCGCTCAGTTGGTCAAGGAAGCGGCCAGCAAAACCAATGACGTCGCAGGTGACGGCACAACCACAGCGACCGTTTTGGCAGAAGCGATCTTCCGTGAAGGACTCAAGATGATTGCCTCGGGTGCAGATCCCATGGCGTTGTCCCGCGGCATTGCAAAGGCTGTTGAAGCTGTCAAAGCAGAAATCGATAAGGTTGCGATTCCTATCGATGCCAAGAGCAAAAAAGAAATCAAGCAAGTAGCCACCATTGCTGGCAACAACGATCCTGCGATCGGTGATGTTTTGGCGGAAGCTTTCTTGCGAGTTGGCAAGGATGGCGTGATTGCCGTTGAAGAAGGTCGCGGAAGCGAAACAACCGTCGAAGTGGTCGAAGGCATGCAATTTGATCGTGGCTTCTTGTCACCTCACTTTGTAACAAACCAAGACCAAGTTTCTGTGGAATTGGATGATTGCTACATCCTGATCCATGAAGAGAAGATCAGCAACAACAAGAAGCTGATTCCTTTGCTCGAAGCGATCAGCAAGGCCAAGAAGCCACTTTTGATTCTTGCAGAAGATATCGATGGCGACGCATTGGCAACCCTGGTGATCAACAAGATGCGAGGCATCTTGAGCGTTGTCGCGGTCAAGGCCCCTGGCTACGGCGATCGTCGCAAGGCAATCCTTGGAGACATCGCAGCTTTGACCAATGCAAAGGCGATTTTCAAGGACCTTGGAATCGATCTCGAGTCCGTCAAGTTGAGCGACTTGGGACGCTGCAAAAAGCTTCATATCACCAGCGAAAACACCGTCATTATCGGTGGTGCTGGCAAGAAGGATGCGATCGAAGGACGAGTTGTTCAAATCCGTCGCGAAATTGAAAACACCGACAGCGATTACGATCGTGAAAAGCTCCAAGAACGTTTGGCAAAGCTCGCCGGTGGCGTAGCTCAAATCAACGTTGGCGCCGCGACCGAAACCGAAATGAAGGAACGCAAGGCGCTGTTGGACGACGCGAAGGCTGCGACCCAAGCTGCCCTCGACGAAGGTATCGTTCCGGGCGGTGGAGTTGCCTTGATCCGATGCGAACCAGCCTTGAAGAAACTCAAGCTGGAAGGTGACGAAGCCCTGGGCGTTAAGATCATTATGAACATTCTTGACTACCCGCTTCGAGCGATCGCAAACAACGCTGGCTTGGATGGAGCTGTTGTTGTGAATCGTGTTCGTCAACAAAAGGAAAAGACCGAAGGATACGATGCCAACGCGGACAAGTATGTTGACATGATCAAGGCCGGGATTATCGATCCAGCTAAGGTCGTGAAGACAGCTCTGAGCAATGCTGCATCGGTCGCTTCGCTCCTGCTGACTACCGAGTCGCTCATCGTTGACATTCCGAAGGAAGAAGAACCTGCCGGCGGCGGACATGACCATGACCACGGAATGGGTGGCATGGGAGGAATGGGCGGCATGGGAGGAATGGGCGGCATGGGAGGTATGGGTGGAATGGGCGGCATGATGTAGGTCGTGAATCGCGATCGAATGCACGTCCCTCATTAAAGTAAATAAGTTTTAAACAAATCAAAAAATCGAATTAATCAAGGAATAATCAAATATGGCCAAAGTAAATCTACGTCCTCTCGATGACCGCGTCGTTGTTCAACCTTTGGAAGCTGAAGAAACCACCGCCGGTGGAATCGTTCTTCCAGACTCGGCTAAGGAAAAGCCACAACGAGGCAAGGTTGTAGCTGTCGGACCAGGCAAGCTGCTCGACAGTGGCGTTCGTGGTGCTCTTAGTGTTTCCGTTGGTGACGAAGTCATTTTCGGCAAGTACGGTGGAAGCGAAGTTGAAGTCGATGGAGTCGAATACAAGATTCTTCGCGAAAGCGATGTTCTTGCAAAATTGGCTTAATACTTATCGACCTCTATCGGTAACAACCATTTCGTTGTCGACCCATGCCATCGCTTGAAAGCAAGCGATGGCCACTATCGAAACTTTATCCCATTTAAAACATAAGGACTGCTAAGCGTGGCGAAGCAACTACTATTTGATGAACAAGCCCGAGCGAGAATGCTTCAGGGTGTAGAAAAATTGGCAAACGCGGTTGCCGTGACGATGGGCCCAACAGGTCGTAACGTCATCATTGACAAAAGCTTTGGCGGCCCAACGGTGACCAAAGACGGCGTGACTGTCGCCAAGGAAATCGAACTGGAAGACCGCTTTGAGAACATGGGCGCCAAGCTCGTGGTGGAAGTGGCTCAAAAGACCAGCGATTTGGCCGGAGACGGAACTACGACCGCAACTGTTCTTGCACGAGCGATTTTCAAAGAAGGTCTTCGCAACATTGCTGCTGGCAGCAATCCATCCGCAATTCGTCGTGGCATCGACAAGGCCGTAGAAGCCGCGTCCGCCAAGCTGCAGGAATTGGCGAAGCCCGTCAGCAACCGTGAGGAAGTTGCCAACGTTGGTGCAATTTCTGCAAACAACGACATGTCGATCGGCAAGCTTCTTGCTGAATCGCTAGAAAAGGTTGGTAAGGATGGCGTGATCACGGTGGAAGAAGGCAAGACTGCCGATACCACTGTCGAGTACGTTGATGGGATGCAGTTCGACAAGGGATTTGTTTCCCCGTACTTCATCAACACTCCAACCGACATGAGCTGCACCTTCGACAACGCTCTGATTCTTCTTTATGAAAAGAAGATCAGCAACATCCGCGACTTGGTTCCTGTTCTGGAAAAGATTAGCGCTGCAAGTCAGCCATTGTTGATCATTTGCGAAGATGTCGACGCAGAAGCGCTCACCCTGCTTGTTGTCAACAAGTTGCGTGGCACATTGAACGTCTGTGCTGTGAAGGCTCCTGGATTCGGCGATCGCCGCAAGGCCATGATGGGTGACATCGCAACCTTGACCGGCGGAACTTTCATCAGCGACGATCTAGGATTGCAACTGGAAAAGGTCTCGCTAGAGCATCTCGGACGTGCGAAGAAAGTTGTTGTCGACAAGAACAACACGACCATTGTCGAAGGTGGTGGAGATCGCAAGGGCGTTGAAGCCCGAGTCGCTCAGATCCGAGCTCAAATCGAGCAAACAGATAGCGAATACGACAAGGAAAAATTCCAAGAGCGTTTGGCTAAACTTGCTGGCGGCGTTGCTGTCATCAGCGTTGGAGCCGAGACCGAAGCTGACATGAAGCAGAAGAAGGCTCGTGTTGAAGATGCTTTGCACGCTACCAGAGCTGCTGTCGAGGAAGGAATTCTTCCAGGCGGCGGTGTTGCTCTTCTGCGTTGCCGCGAAACCGTTGCAGCTGTTGCCAAGAGTCTGTCTGGTGACGAGAAGACCGGTGCCGAAATTATCTTGCGAGCTCTCGAAGCACCACTTCGTCAAATCGCAGACAATGCAGGCATCGACGGCAGTGTTGTCGCTGACGAAGTTTCACAAAAGCCTTTGAATATGGGCTACGACGCTAATAAGGGCGTTTATGTGGACATGATCAAGTCCGGCATCATCGACCCTGTTAAGGTTGTTCGCACAGCCCTGACCAACGCAGCTAGCATATCCGGCTTGTTGCTGACCACCGAGGCGTTGGTGACGACCTACGACAAGGACGATAAGAAAAAGCGTAAGGTTGAAGGCTCGGTCAACTAGTGACTTTCCCGATCAACTGATCTCGCGAATGCATTGGGGTCACTTGCGATGGTGTTTAACACCCCCGCAAGTGACCTTTTTCCATAGTTAGACTTCTATTCACTTTTTATTGGATGTCGGCGTGGCAACGAAAAAGGATTACTACGAGATTCTTGGTGTCAAGCAATCAGCGTCTCAGGACGACATTGCCAAAGCATATCGTAAACTCGCTATCAAGTACCACCCAGATTCGAATCAAGGTGATACCGATGTCGTGCACAAATTCAAAGAAGCGTCCGAAGCTTACGAAGTCTTAAGCGATTCTCAGAAACGCGCTCGCTATGATCAATATGGTCATGCGGGTGTCGAAGCAGGAGGCGGTGGTGCTGGTTTCCGGGA
>CAITIF010000551.1 GCA_903892365.1 uncultured Pirellula sp.
CAATCATTGAACATTTACCCACCAGCGGTGAAACTGACTGCGAAGTCAGACAGCCAACACCTTATTGCTGTCGCGACGCGGTCCGATGGAATCACGCTGGATGTGACGGACCAAGTAGCTTGGACCTTTTCCGCACCTGACTCGGTAAGCTTTTCAGAACATGTTGTTGCGCCCAAGGCGGATGGTGCCACTGCGGTGACCGCCGCGTGGAGCGGTTTGTCTGCAACCGCTAATGTTGAGCTTAGCAATTCGCAAGTCGAACGAACGATTAGCTTCGAACGCGATGTAATGCCTGTTTTGACCAAGGCTGGCTGCAATACCGGCTCTTGTCATGGTGCAGCACGAGGCAAAGACGGATTTCGTCTGAGTCTTTTCGGTTACGATCCAGCTGGTGACTACCAGCGAATCACTCGTGAAATTGGCATTCGCCGGATCAATCTCGCTGTCCCCGAGCAGAGTTTAATGCTGTTGAAAGCGACTGGGACTGTTCAGCATACGGGCGGGAAGAAAATTGAACTGGGCAGCAAGCATTACAAGACCCTTCTTACTTGGCTACAAGCGGGTGCGCCTGTCGATCCCGTCAAATCGCCTGCAGTTACCAAAGTCGATCTTTATCCAGCTCAAGCCGTTATCGAAGGCGAGGGAGCCAAGCAACGTTTGGTGGCGGTTGCGACCTATGCCGACGGGGCGCAAAGGGATGTTTGGGACCTTGCGTCCTTCACTACCAACAACGAACGATCTGGTGCTGTAGCCTTTGATGGGCAAGTCACAGGTGGGGTTCGTGGCGAGGCCTTTGTGATGGCTCGCTTCGATACGCACACGGTTGGTACGCAAGTGCTGGCGCTGCCTGCTGGGTTGCAATTCGGAAACCCAAGCTACGGCGGAAATTACATCGATAGTCTTGTCGGGGCTAAGTTGACCAAGCTTCGGCTTCCTATAAGCCAGTTATGTACCGATGAAGATTTTGTTCGCCGCACTGCTCTGGACATCACCGGACTTTTGCCAACCGAGGAAGAAACGGTGGCGTTCCTGACAAACACTGAGCCTGACAAGCGTGCAAAGTGGATCGACAATCTGCTGGATCGCAAAGAGTTCAGCGAAATATGGGCGCTGAAATGGGCCGACTTGTTGATGATCAAGAGCAAGAACGAGGTGAGTTACAAAGCGGCCTACCTGTACAACAACTGGCTGACCAACAAGATCGCATCCAATACTCCGATCGATCAAATCGTGCGCGAATTGTTGTCGGCAAGCGGTGGAACATTTCAGAACCCTGCCACGAACTTTTACCAAGTGGAATCGGACCGGCTTAAGCTGGCAGAAAATGTAGCCCAAGTCTTTATGGGCATTCGAACGCAATGCGCTCAATGTCACAATCACCCGTTTGATCGATGGACCATGGACGATTACTACGGATTTGCCGCCTTCTTTTCTCAAGTAGGTCGAAAGCAAGGCGAGGACTACCGTCAGTTGCTGGTGTTTAATAGCTTCGGCGGCGAAGTCAACCATCCTGTAGGCGGAGCTGTCGTAAAGCCAAAGTTCTTGGGTGGCGTGGCTCCTGACACGAATGGCAAAGACCGCCGCGAAGTTCTCGCTCAGTGGATGACCAGCACGGACAATCCGTTCTTCGCAAAAAGTGTTGCTAACCGAATTTGGGCCCATTACAACGGCGTGGGAATTGTGAACCCTGTGGATGACTTCCGAGCAAGCAACCCAGCTAGCAACCCAGAACTATTGGATGAACTAGCCAAGAAATTGGTGGAATATAAATTCGATACGAAGCGTTTGGTTCGCGACATTTGCAATTCGATCACCTACCAACGCTCTTGCACGCCGAACGAAGCCAACCAAGCGGACGAAAGAAATTTTGCGAAAGCTACCGTTCGTAGAATCCCCTCAGAGAACCTGCTGGACTGCATTTCGCAAGTGACTCAGACCAAAGACAAGTTCCGAGGGTTGCCTGTCGGCGCTCGGGCGGTGCAAATCGCCGATGGGGCGACCAGCAATTATTTCTTGACCTCTTTTGGTCGGAGTGCCCGCACTACGGTTTGTGCTGATGAAGCCACAACGGACCCTTCATTGTCTCAGGCACTTCATCTGATTAATGGCGATACAACCAGTGGTAAGATCAACCAAGGAGGCCAATTGGCCAAGTGGAAAGAATCGGGGCTGCCCAAGGAAGCCATTGTTGAAAAAATGTACCTGCGATGCTTGAGCAGAAAACCGAGTCAAGTAGAGCTCGATAGTTTGATCAAGCTGATCGCAGAATCGCCCAACGAAGATCAAGGTCTCCACGACGCCTTCTGGGCCATTCTTAACAGTCGCGAATTCATTTTCAATCACTAATTGATAGTGTCATCCG
>CAITIF010000552.1 GCA_903892365.1 uncultured Pirellula sp.
AGCCTTTGATATGACCGCAACCCGGATCATCATCACGGCGGCTGAACCCGCGTGGGCTCGTCGTGCTGCGGAAGCCATGACAGGCTTTGCAACCAGTGTCATCGGATGCGGAGTCGAAGCGGGAATCGAACGATTTCTAGATGGTGATGAGACGCCCGACGGTCGTCCAGGAGTTGCCATTTTGATGTTCAGCATCTCTGGCTCGGAACTGGAAAAGCAATTGGTTCGACGCGTAGGTCAATGCGTGCTCACTTGCCCCAGCACTTCCGTTTTTGCGGGTTTGCAAAGCGAAAAACGTATCGCTATGGGCTCACGATTGCGCTATTTTGGCGACGGTCATCAAATATCGAAACGCATCGGGAAAGAGCGATATTGGCGAATTCCAGTAATGGACGGTGAATTTGTTTGCCAGGACACTGTTTGCCGACAATCGGCGGTTGGTGGCGGCAATTTCTTGGTTCTAGCCAAAACGATCCACGGCGCCTTGCATGCTTGCGATTCTGCCGTCTTTGCAATTAAAAAGCTACTCGGATGCATTACGCCCTTTCCCGGCGGGGTGGCTCGGAGCGGGTCCAAGGTCGGGTCCAAGTACAAGATGCTTGGGGCTTCCACCAACGATGCCTTTTGCCCCACTTTGCGGGAGCAAACGAAGTCGTATGTTCTCGACCAAACCAGCGCGGCTCTGGAACTGGTAATCGATGGGCTCACTCCGGAAATCGTCGGGCAAGCGATGCGGATCGGGATCGAAGCGGCCTGCGAAGTTGGACCGTCCTGCGGTGTTCTCAAAATCACCGGCGGGAATTACGGCGGGAAGCTAGGCAAGCATCATTATCATCTGCGGCAACTGATGACGGCCTAGAACACGCCTGGGATCAAGCGTGACCGGACCTTCGTCATGTAGTTTCGATAGTCTTGATCCTGGCTCAGCAGTCGCTCTTCTGCCAAAATCCGCGGAATCTTGATCGCGTACAACACCCCGAAGACGCTAAAATTCCAGATGCTTGGATTGAGCAAAAAGAAGCCTAAGTGCAGCATGACATACCCCATGTAAATGGGATGTCGCACAAGCCGATATGGGCCGCTGCTGCATATCCCTCGATTCGCGGCAACGAGACCGAAGCGACGACCAAGAGTTAGCTTGGAATAGAGCTGTGTCGAAAGACCGGCAATAGTTAAGGCAACAGCGATTGCGTCCCAAGCATGCGGGCTACCAGGGCACGGACGGGCTAACAACGACAGGCAGGTTGCAGAAAATGCCAAGGCCCAATCGGTTGGACGGAGCGATAGATTCTTTGCCCCTCGTCGAAAAAGGACCAGAACCACCATCATGGTCTCGGTGATCAAGAGCATGATGTCGCCGATGACGACAGACTGACCGATTCGAAATGACTCTGCCATCGATCCGATCAGCGCTTGAAGGAAGCTGCCGAAAAGAAACAAGATTGCAACGCGTTCCAACGAATCTAGTACCATAGACCGCAAGGCAGGTGCTTTCCACCAATGACGCCATGCATCCGAACATGCAAATTGAGGTTCCGAGGTCGATGGGGTTGAAGAAGACATCAATCAAAAACCTTATGGTAATTCACACCAATGAATTGCAGGCACATTCCGCGGGCCGTATCCCCAGGGGTGTCTACAAAAGCGGGTAGGCTTTTCGATTGGCCTGCGGAAAAATACACCAAGCAATTCATCGAGGCCTAGAATCTGAACGAAATCTCATGATGAAATCTATGGATTCGCGAAGTTTTGCCTGATTTGCGGACTTTGAGGGATGATTTGCTGATCGTTCCGCCTTTTACATTCTAGAAGCATCGTTACACTATACAGGTTGTTGACTGGTTGTTTGTGTGTTTACTCTATTCTCGATATCCCTTCGAGGGAGGTTCGTTCGGTGGCTTCGGGCAAATATCTTTTTACTAGTGAATCAGTATCCATGGGTCACCCAGATAAACTGGCTGACCAGATCTCCGACAGCGTGCTAGATGCACTTCTGGCGCAAGACCCTATGAGTCGCGTGGCATGTGAAACCGTCGTAACGACGGGCCTAGCCATGATCGTGGGCGAAATCACTACCAATGCGATTGTTAATTACTCGGACATTGTCCGTCAGGCCATTCTCGACGTCGGATATGACGACGACGAAGCGGGCATTTCGGGACGCACTTGCAATGTTATGGTTGCTTTGGATCGCCAAAGCCCCGATATCGCGATGGGTGTGGACAGCTCGACGGACAGCAAAGACACCGGTGCTGGTGACCAAGGGTTGATGTTCGGTTATGCATGCAATGACACGACAGAACTGATGCCGCTGCCAATCGCTTTGGCGCACCGCATTACCAATCGTCTCACCGAGGCTCGATTCAACAAGGAAGTCGATTGGTTGCGACCGGATTCCAAGAGTCAAGTTTCCGTTGCTTACGATGGCTTCACCCCGATCGGAATCAACAACGTCGTTGTATCGACTCAGCATGCTCCTTCGGTAACACAAAAGGAAATTCGGGATTTTGTGATCGAGAAGATTATCAAGCCTTGCTTGCCACCGGCAATGATCAAGGATGACATTACTTACCACATCAACCCAACTGGTAACTTCGTGGTTGGCGGCCCGCATGGCGACAGCGGTTTGACCGGTCGGAAGATTATCGTTGACACCTACGGCGGATGGGGACGACATGGTGGTGGTGCATTCAGCGGCAAGGATCCAACCAAAGTGGACCGAAGCGCTGCCTACATGGCTCGCCACGTTGCCAAGAACATTGTTGCAGCAGGACTAGCTGATCGATGCGAAATCCAACTTGCGTACGCTATCGGCGTTAGCAAGCCAGTGAGCGTTCGCGTTGACACTCAGGACTCTGGTAAGGTAAGCGATGAAAAGATTTGCGAAGCAGTGCAGAAGTTCTATGATCTGACTCCACGCGGCATCATTGAGTACCTGAAGCTACGACGCCCAATCTACCGAAAGACTGCTGCTGGCGGACACTTCGGTCGAAATGATGCGGACTTCACTTGGGAAGATACCTCCAATGCTTCTAAGTTAGCAGCTGCGGTTCGTGCCTAGTTTGCGGTCTCGTTCGGATGATTCCTAAGCTTCGGCAGCGGAATCAGCGACAAAAAAAACTTTGCCTCGGTGGTTCGACACAGTCGATCACCGAGGTTTTTCTTTGTGAATGCCATGACGACCCAAAACAAACTAACCGCCCGACTTATCGCAATCGCGAAGCTTGTGATTTTGGTTCTGATCGTGCGTTGGTTGATAGTGACTTTCCCAGCAAAAGACTGGGAAGCGTTGGTTTCGCAAGAAAAAAATTGGTGGCTGCTGGTCGCTGCCTTCCTGATGGTTCTTTTGGCGCACTTGATCAGCTACTGGCGTTGGCATGTTTTGGTCAATGCGCTAGGGGTAACGTTCGGTCTCGCCAAAGCAGTCCAGTTG
>CAITIF010000553.1 GCA_903892365.1 uncultured Pirellula sp.
GAGCCTGGTAGAAACCCTTTGCGAAAATCAACCGTTTGCATCCGCATTTGTCTTGTGGCGTAAGCTTCCTTCGCAGTTCCGGGTCCTTCACCTTGCGACGGAGATGGCTCCGACAAAAAGCCCCAATCGCCCACAGCAAAAATGCGTTGCCGATCACCGCGCGAGAAAATGTCCATTGGAACAGCTTGCTATATCGGAATCGCAGCCGATCGATCAGGCCTGGCTCGTCGCGAATCCGTTTCCGGTCCGTTTCCGAATACGCCTTGTTGGGCATCGGGAAGATCCATTGTGCGGTCCGCTGGAATAGTGTTGCGTGTTGCGAGTCCCTCACCAGCTCCGGAAAAACCTGCACCGAGGTAGCCCCTGAGCCAATCACGCCGACTCTCTTTCCCTTCCAGTCGATGTCCCCCTTCCATCGAGCAGTATGGAAGCTGGATCCTTGGAACTGCTCGTGCCCTTCGATCGTCGGTGTGTAGGGATGATGAAGGACGCCTGTCGCGTTAATAACGATATCAAAAGATTCGATCAGACCATCCGAAGTTTGAACGTACCATCGCCCATCTTCCCATTGCACGGTTTCAACGGTTTTGTTGAACTGAATGAATTGATTCAAGCTATATCGATCTGATACAGACAACAAATAGTCCTGGATCTCACTGCCCATCGGGAATCGCGAACTGTATTCCGTGTTTGGCTCGAAGGAGTACGCGAACATGGCCGCCGGCACATCACATTTGAGACCAGGGTACACGTTGTCCCGCCAAGTCCCACCGATTTGCTCAGCCTTCTCATAAATAACAATATTCGAACGACCCGACTTCAGAAGCTGAATCGCCATCAACATGCCAGACATCCCAGCGCCGATCACCAGGATTCTTTTCTCCGGACTAGCTTCCTCTACCAATGTTTCAGGAGAGTCATCGCGTGGATCGTTTCTGCTTACCATGATCTAACTGCTTTCTACCAACGCGTTGCTTCAAAAACTGGATCAGGCTGATTTCTTGCTTTGCGTTTCGCTTTGGTTCAATTTGTTGTAAAGCGTCTTCAAGCTGATTCCGAGCTCCTCTGCAGCTGCTGGCTTATTTCCTTGATTGCGATGAATGGCATCATGAACGGCCATCAGCTCCATCTCCCGCAGGCTCATGCGCCCTATGGGTGCTGAGGGTGCCATTGGAACAGAAATGGACACGGCTGGCGAAGCCTTCATTTCGCGTTTCAAGTTTTTGCCGTTGAAGTGACGTGGCAAATGTTCTGGCAAGATCGGCGGATGATCGCACAAAATGGTGGCATGCTCCACCACGTTGGCTAACTCGCGAACGTTTCCAGGCCACGAATGTTGTTCCAGCACCAACTTTGTTTCGTCCGAAAAAAGAGTTTCGATCGACGCATGCTCCGGTCGATGTCGCAAGTAAAGATGGCGAGCGAGCGGCATGACGTCTTCCATCCGCTGGCGGAGAGCCGGCACATGAATTTCAAAAGTGTTGATTCGAAACATAAGATCTTCGCGAAAAGTTCCTGTTTCGACCATGTGATCTAAATCCCGGTGTGTGGCACAAATGACGCGTACGTCGACGTGCAGTGTCTGGTTATCCCCCACCCTGCGGATGTCACCGCTTTCGAGCACCCTTAAAAGTTTGGCTTGCATTGAAAGGGGGAGTTCACCGATCTCATCCAAGAAGATAGACCCACCGTTGGCAACTTCGAACAATCCCTCGCGCTGGGAGTCAGCGCCCGTGAACGCACCCTTTTTATGACCAAAAAGTTCGCTTTCAATGAGATGTTCCGGCAAGGCGCCGCAGTTGACAGCCACAAATGCCTTGCCATTCCGTGTGCTCTGATCGTGGACGCCACGTGCAACCAATTCCTTGCCGCAACCGGTTTCACCCCGAATCAAGACGGTGCTATTGGTGGGTGCAACTTTACCTATCAACTTGACCACATCGGACATGGCTCTCGAGCTACCGATGAGCTTGGGTGCACTGGTTTTGTTGGATGTCGATGTCCGCTCGCTTGCAGCCGTTTGTTTTTTCAGTGCTCGTCGCGCAGCCACTCGCAGCAACAGCGCCTGCAGTTCGGACAGTCGACACGGCTTGCTCAAGTAATCAATAACGCCAAATCGCAGAGCCGCAACGGCTGATTCCAGCGATTGCTTCCCGGTCAAAACAATCGACTCAGTCGTCGGCGACAAGGTCGCAGCTCGTTCGATCACCTGAATTCCGTTCATCCCCGGCATGTCAAGATCGACGATGAGACAATCGAATGATTCGCGTTCCAACGCCGCGACCGCTGTGTGGCCATCTGGACACACGGTAACTCGATGTCCCAAATGCGGCAGCTCCATTCGCATTAGCTCCTGAAGCGATGGCTCGTCATCGGCAAACAGAATGGAGAGGGAATTAGGCTGCTGATTTTTCATGGGTTGTTTCATAATGGATATTCGTGCCGGGTTGTCGCGGAAGTATGACTTCAAAACGCGAGCCGCAATTCAGACCCTGACTTTTTGGTGTGATTCTGCCGCCGTGGTCAGCGATAATTCTGCTGGTGATCGGAAGCCCAAGCCCTGTCCCTCGTCCATCCCTTCGGCGTGTGAAAAAGGGTTCGAACAAATGCTCCAGAACTTCGCTGGTCATGCCGCATCCGTTGTCCTCCAGCGTCAACCGTACCGATTCGTTGGTCGACTCGATCGTGATTTTGACGAAACCGTCATCGCGGTTCGGATCGAGCGACTCCAGAGAATTGGTGAGCAAGTTTAAAACCACTTGCTTCATTTCCTGAGGGCAAGCCCAAGCGATGGCCGGAGTCGGCTTCGGCTGAAAATCGATACGTTGATTTCGGAATTGACCAATGTGTCGTACCATATCCACCACATCCCGCACAATCTCATTCATGTCAATCGATTGCTTGCGTTGTTCGTTACCCAGCCGAGAAAAGTCGAGCAAGCGTTCGGTAATGCCTTTGCAACGGAACGCCTCGTCTTGAATTCTTCTCAGATAGGTTCGAAGGGTGTCCAAATCAACACCAGGCACAGAAGTATCGCCATTCTCTCCATTCGCCCCATTTTCACTGGGCTCGTTATCGGAAGCGCTCGGATGCAATATTCGGTGCAATCGAGACTCCAAGGCCTCGGCGCTCCATGCAATCGAAGCGAGAGGGTTATTGATTTCATGAGCGACACCCGCTGCGAGAAATCCAACGCTCGCCAACTGTTCGTTGCGAATCACTTCCTGAGAACGCGAACGGACCTGTTCGTTCAGATCCCGCTGGATATTCAGAAAACTTTCCGCCCCCAAGTTGATAGCATCCGCTAGCTCTGCCAATTCGTCGCGACTGTCGACCACGATGCGATACGAGAAATCCCCAGATGCAACGCGTCGCGATCCAGCCAGCAATTCTTTGAAGGGTTTGATCACCGAGATGCGTGCATAACTGATCAGTCCAATCAGAAGAAAAGCTGCAAGGCTTGCGCTGCTCCATGCCAGAAGAATCCAGGTTCTGTACCTAGAACGAACCTCTTCGCGAAAGCTTGCCATACGATCCGTCAACAGAGTGGGCAAGATATGCGCCGCGTCGCTCAATCGTTTCATGTCCTGCATCTGATCCACCGCATGCGGGATGCTTCCCGACTCAATCAGATCGCCATGGCGGTTCGATATGGTCGTCAGCAAGTCCGACAACTCCATCGTTTTTGCCAATTCCTCCGTTCGGTCGGATAAGAACGGATCATCGATATGGGTGCGTTCCAAGCAGGATTTGTACCGATCAAGGATCTCGCGAATACGAAGTAATTGTTGTCGAAAAAGATGGTCAGAGTGTCGCGATTCAAAATCAAAATCCATGGTGAATTCCATGGGTTGCTTGAGATCCAATTGGCGAAAGCCAATCCGCAACTCATCGATCGCACGGGTCAATTCTGTTGTTAATGGCATTTCTGAAGCGCGACTGCTAAGGGTCGTTGCTAAGTCGCGATATGCGTACACGCCCCGAAAACTGCTATATCCCAACACCGCAACGACAATTCCCAGAACGAGAACGGAAATAAGCAGCTTCTTCCGAATGGTCCATTTTGAAATCGTTGGGATTGCAACTTTTATCATGGCTACACTCAGCGAGTCAATCGGCCGTCCAAAGAGACACCGCGGTACATGGTTTGAGGGTAGTTGGATTGCGGTGGAGCAACAAGCGGCGGCGAAATCGCTTGGGGTGCCCCTTGACTCAATCTGGTCAATTCGATGACGCGGAACGCATTCATGTCGGGCGTCATAAACTGAGTTGTATTGTCAGGCGCAAGGCCGTTGACCAAATAAGCTCCCACGGTAATGTCCAGCTCCATCGGTGGGTCACCAACCGGGATGAGCTGAACCTTGACTTGATGCGGCAATGATGTTTGGATCGACGGATAGTATTGATGCTTGGTCTGCTGAGCATTCGCCACCAGTCGGCCCGACGGGTCTCGCAAGTAAAGGTAACGGCTGGTTCCAAATTTCGGATCCACTACCAAAGTTCGCGTGTAGTTTCCAATTGGACTCGCTTGAATCGAGGTCAATTCCACCAAGCCATCCGCGCGCGTGATCGGTTGTTGGACTAGGTTGCTTGGATTGAGATCACACACACCCATCGCTTCCATCAGCCAAACAGGTGAAACGGGCAAAACGCGGCGATCCACTTGCGATTCGAAATCCGCATGCCTAGCAAAGTACATCTCAGGTGTTGTTGCAAAGTTCTTGACCGTCAGCCAAAACGCTTCCTCATTGCTGCCAATGTCCATACCGGCGACTCCCGCCACACTCGCGGTCATGCGGAACTTCTTCTCGCGAGCCCACGTCATGTTCGCATTCACCGATCGCTCGTTATTGAGCATCACACTGATGGAATTGGACTGGAGCGATTGAACATTGCGAGTGCGATTCAAGACCTCGACCAATTGATCAAGCGTCGGTGGCGAAGCAAAAACGGGAGTTGGCTCAAACTCTGGAATCGATCGCTTCGGAATGCATGTGGCTCCGCATGCAACGAAGGTTAGCAAACCGATACTCAATAATTGCACCAGCCGATGGGATGCCCGCTGGCGATCGAAGTGTATCAATTCTTGGTCGTTAAGATTCACAGTAAAGTAGCTCAATCAAGAGTTGTTGTAACTGTTCGGAACGAGTCGGAGTTGGCTGACAAACGCGAACCGTGAATTCCCGCGTATCCTGACTTGCATGCAAATGCAAAAATGGAGCGTCGTCACTCAGCGATTCCTCATCCAAGTCCGACAATGCACGCCGCCGAACCAGCAGCAACGCTAGGACGAAAGCAAGCTCCGCGTCATCAGGGGATTCGCACAACCGTTCGAGCGTATCGAGCAAGACATGCGTTGGCGCCGGAGTTAGCTTTCCGGTTTTTTTTGCTGGCATTTGGCTGACCCACCAACCCACGGCTCCCTCGGGCGGACCGTTCCAATGCGCGTTGCCGTAATCGTGTCTGACCAGCTCGCCACCCTTTTGAAGCACGACCGAATAGTATCGCTCGCTTGGTTCAAACGGACGATGATCTTTGTGGCATTTGCGGCTAGATCGATGGATTGCGTAGTCCTGCATGCTGTCGCTTGTAGAGAATTCTACGCAAAAAATCTAGCTCAGCTTAGTTCGATGCGAATGCCATCATTTCGACTTGTAATGCAACGTGATTGCCTGAGCCGCTTCTGATCCCGGAAGGTTCTTCCCATACTGGACGAAATCACGCCCAGACAGGATCGATTCCTTGTTGGGTTCATCCCAGTTGCTAACCACGTATTCGCGATCAACCTCGATTCCCTTCAAACTCAAACGCGGAGAAACGGGCTGGCCGGCCGCACGAAACGCTTGGACGATTCCTTCGTGAAGAACTGGATCATGATGTTGAAATGCGATCCACTGGGTGGGGTCATTGGACCAATCCGTCAATGGATGAAAATCAGCAGCAAACAAGTGTCGCACTTTCATGTATTGCTGCAAGAACGACCGCAGCGATTCTACGGCGTTCGGGTCACGATAGTTGATCGCGAACGATGCGCAGGAACCCATACCACTTCGTAAGGAAATGTGGTCGGTAGCGACACTTCCTAGCCCATGCAAAGGAATCCATAACGAAAGACCATATTGCATCGCTTGTACGTTGCGAGGATAGGTCTTGTCATCCCAACAACTGTCGCTTCGCCATAGACACACGGATCTCCGCATCATTTCGAAATCCATGCGTCGGCCTCCGGAAGCGCAACTATCGATGATAAGTTTCGGATGTCGCCGCAGGAGTTCGTCCAAGAAATCATACAGTCCATTGATATAACGAATCTCTCGCAATCCAATTTCTTCAGGGGCTTCGTTCGTATGCCAAAAGTACGAGGGATACTCGTTAAAATCTTGCCGGTAAATCTGAATGGACGCTCTGCTAATTTCCTTGGAAACCGTTTCCAATGCCCATGTTCGAGCATCCGGATTCCCAAAATCGACAAGATGAAATCCGTCGTTTTCCATGTACCGGTATTCATCCGGCGTCCCGCTGGGGGCAAGGATCCATTCGGGGTGTTTCCGCACCATCCAAGTGCCGCGCATGGCACGCTCAGGCTCGAACCAAGTTAGGAATCGTTTGCCATGCCGTGCGATCTCATCCCCGACGGGTTGCAATCCGTTAGGATAACGCTGGACATCGGCCTCGGGGTTTCCTTGCCCTGTCGGGAAGCCGCCCGTGGTCCAGCCCGCATCCAACCAAACGGTGTCGACAGGCAACTTGCTCTCGGCAACTCGATTGGCGAACTCGATGACACTTGCCGCGGTTGTGTCGTTGAAGCCTATCATGCCATGGATGCTGGCCGCGACCGGCATCAATGCCTTCGCATCATGATTGGTCGGCGTCAGGTGTTTCAGCATCAGTTGTCGAAACTGATTTTGGCCATCGATCCAATTTCCGCGATAGCTCATTATGATAATGGATGGTAATCGAACGGATTGTCCGGATCCCAATTTGAAATGAGTGCGTTTGAGCCCCGCTGTGAATCGCACTTTGCGATCCGAGACCATCTCGAAGGACGCTTTCCAATCTCCGGTCCAGCCAATCGCCAGAACAACTCCTCCACCTTGGTTGGCAATATTGAAGTAGGGCATGCAGCCGTCCGAAGATCGGCCCCCGATGGATTCAAGACGATACGCGTCAGCACCCAGAGCAAGCGTCTGAGTCTTCGGTTCGAAGTCGTTCGGGGAAGCATGGCTTCCTCGGTTCCAGTGCAGGGTAATGTCCGAGTTGTCGGGAAGCTCCAAAATAAATTTGGCGGATTCCAAGTCTCGATAGATGGGTGAATCCTGTGTCGCAGGCGCTTCAAGTCGAAGTTGCCATTCCACTGCACGATGGTCTGGATACCTAAGCTCGCTGATGACCATCCCGGAGGGTTTGTTTCCAAATGGCATCTGATTCATGGCTTGGAAGACATAGTCCGACGATAGCGTGCAGAGGCTCTCGGAGGCTTGGGGGCTGGCCAAAGCTAGGGAATCGTTTGCCGAACCGGCTTGCCCCATCGATACCAACAGCCACAACAATCCAACCCTGAATAGCCCAATTTCGCAAACGACCGGCCGACTTGCTTGCAATATTAAATGGTTTGCTTTCATAAGAAACTCCAGTTGCATTGGCTGAGGGAGAGAGAATTCAGTTGAGAATCCACACAAAGCGTGCGGTGCGGCCGTTCTTGCTGGAACGGAAACGCTCGATTCTAAAGGCGGCAATTTCGTTCCGCAGGTAGGATTGGACTTTGCGGTATGCTAAACTACTTTGTACGCTTCATGTGAAGTCGGCCTTCCCATCAGGTCGAAAGATTCGAAAGATAGGACCGCCTTCCCAGCCGAAGATTGGCTCATAAGGTATTTTTCCTTAGAGCCCCCACCCGCCCAACTGATTCTGAGTCAGCCGATTCACGATCAGTCCCAGCCACAACTTCCTACCCCACGGACGCAATGATGTTAACCATTTTTGGCCAACATGGCGCCTCGCGCAGCTACTGCGATCGCGAATCGCGTCGCTCGTTTCTCAAAATTGGCGGCATGAGCTTTGGCGCAACCGCTTTTGGACTAGCCGATGTCTTGCGTGCCGAATCGAACCAGGGCAAGTCCAATTCGCACAAGGCTCTCATTCAGATTTTCTTGGGCGGGGGACCTCCGCATCAAGACATGTGGGATATCAAGACGCAGGCACCTTCGGAGATTCGCGGCGAGTTTCGTCCGATTTCTACCAATGTGTCTGGGATTCAAATCTGCGAAGTGTTTCCGAAACTTGCTCGGCATATGGACAAAGCCGCCATCATCCGTTCCGTGGTCGGAAGCAAAGATCGCCATGAATCGTATCAGTGTTTAAGCGGATGGATTCCAGACGACCTGAAGACCTTGGGTGGTCGCCCTTCCATCGGTGGTGCGGTTTCTAAGTTACAAGGCCATGTCGATCCTGCGGTCCCCCCCTTTGTTGGCTTGGCAGAACGATCAAGCCACGTGCCATGGTCGGACTGCGGTAGCGCCGGGTTCTTGGGTGCATCGCATGGTGCTTTCAAACCCGACGGCCCCGGTATCGAAAACATGAAGCTCAATGGGATCTCGCTGGAACGGCTTCAAGACCGAAAGCGTCTGTTGACCAGCCTGGACGCGATGCGCCGCGATATCGACACGTCCGGTGTCATCGAAGGCATGGACGCATTCAATCAACGAGCGTTAGATGTGTTGACCAGCAGCAAACTGGTGGACGCATTGGATATCTCTAAAGAATCGCCAGAGACCATTGCACGTTACGGAGATGGAAAGCCATACCAATTTCAGTATGACGGCGTTGCAACTCGCAATGACCATTTGTTGATCGCTCGTCGATTGATCGAAGCGGGCGTTCGAGTGGTCAGCCTGTCTTTTGGCCGCTGGGATAGCCATTCCAAAAACTTCGATATGGTTCGCGACCACGGCGGCAAATTGGATCAGTGCTTGAGCGCATTGGTCGAAGACCTCGAGTCGCGAGGAATGCTGGATGATGTCAGTATTGTCGTGTGGGGCGAATTCGGTCGCACGCCAAAAATCAATAAAGAGGCAGGACGGGACCACTGGTCACCTGTCAGCTGCGCGTGGTTGGCCGGAGGCGGAATCCGTCCAGGGCAAGTCATCGGCGAAACCAACCGATTGGGTGAATACGCGACCCTTCGCCCTGTCCATGTGCAAGAAGTGATCGCGACGCTTTATCACAACATGGGCATCAACGTTTCCACCACGACGCTCCCGGATCCTACCGGTCGTCCCCAGTTTCTTGTTGAACATGAGCCAATTCGGGAACTAATCTAATGCAAAACTATCGACGGTTCTGCATGATGCACGCCTTGGCCTGTTGGACGCTCTGGTGCTTTAACACATCGTTCGCGGTATCCGATGCACCGGTAGCCGATGCACCGGTAGCCGCTACGGCGTCATCCACAACGGCAGACATGCAGTCGATACGATTTGAAAGCCAGCAGCTTCCAACCGATCAGCCTGCCAAACTTCTGCTGCGCGGCAGTGACGCTCGGCATCAAGTCTTGTTGACCGGCATCGATCGAGAAGGGTTTCATGTGGACCTTGCTCGGTCGGTTCAATACCAAATCACACCACCTGGCGTTGCGACCGTCGACGCAAACGCACAACTGGTGCCTCTTCAAAACGGCACGGCAACGTTGACCGCCCAAACCAAAGAAGGACTAACTGCTTCGATCCCGATCGAGGTCGTGGACTGGGATGATAATCCTGCAGTCAGTTTCTCAAACCAAGTGGTTCCGATCTTTACGAAACTCGGTTGCAACGGTGGCGGATGCCATGGGAAAGCTGCTGGGCAAAACGGATTCAAGTTGTCGTTATTGGGCTTCGAGCCGCGGGAAGACTACGAACATCTTGTGAAAGAGTCTCGTGGACGCCGCCTTTCTCAAGCAGCACCTGATTCTAGCTTGCTGCTGACCAAAGCCATTAATCTCAGCCCACACGGCGGTGGACAAAGAATGGAAGTCCAATCGCACGAGTATCGTTTATTGCGACGCTGGATTTCTCAAGGGATGCAACCTGGGTCAGCAAACGATCCGATCGTAACCGGAATTCAAGTCTCTCCCTCGAACCGCCGCATGCGCCCCGGTACCCAGCAGCAATTGTCAGTCACGGCCCAATTTTCCAACGGTCAAGCGTTGGATGTTACGGCCGCCGTTCAGTTCGAAAGCAACGACACGGATATGGCAGACGTTTCCAAGCTTGGATTGGTATCGATCAAAGACCTAGCCGGCGAGGTGGCGATCATGGCCCGATACCAAGGGCAGGTTGCGGTCTTCCGCGCAAGTGTTCCCATCTTGAGCGGCAACAATCAATGGCCCGAAGCAACCAATCCAGTCGACATTGCAGTGATCAATCAATTGAAGTCGCTCAATATCCCAATCTCCAAATTGAGCGACGACGCTACATTTCAAAGACGCGTCACGCTGGATCTGACCGGCAGATTGCCCACTCTCGAAGAGACACGCGCCTTCCAACAAAATTTCTCGGCTGGCAAACGAAGCGAGTTAATTGAGAATCTGCTGGCAAGCGACGCGTACGCTGAACACTTTGCCAACAAATGGATGGTGATCTTACGGAACCGACGTGATGGGATCGGACAAAAGACGGGCTCCTTTGCGTTCCACCGTTGGATTCAAGAACAGATCGCTCTCAATCGGCCCTTTGATGCCTTTGTCCGAGACATCGTAGCCGCCTCAGGAACCATCGACGTGCATCCACCAGTGGCATGGTATCGCCAAGTCTCCGACAACTTTAGTCGGTTGGAAGATACGGCTCAATTGTTTATGGGGCAACGAATCCAATGCGCTCGATGCCATCATCATCCCATGGAAAAGTGGGGCCAGCGGGATTACTTTCAATTGGCTTCCTTTTTCTCTCAAGTCCGAACAAAACCCGGGCCGACTCCCGATGAGGCGATGGTTTTCACCGCGTTGGGGGCTCCGCGTGCCGCACATCCAAAGACGGGCGAGTCGCTGCGCCCAGCCGGTCTAGATGGGCCTGTGGTTGAGGATCAAGATGGGCGAGACCCTCGCGAAGCTCTGGTTGATTGGATGGTCGATAAGCAGAATCGGTTTTTTGCCAAATCGATCGCTAACCGATACTGGAAACACTTCCTAGGTAGAGGATTGGTCGAGCCAGAAGATGACATGCGAGTTACCAACCCACCCTCCAATCCAGAGCTTCTGGATGCACTTGCATTGCAACTGACGGATTCAGGTTACGATATCAAATCGCTGATTCGAGCCATCTGCAATTCGCGCGTCTACCAACTCGATACCGAACCCAACGGAGACAATCTGCGGGATCGCAAATGCTATTCCCGTTTTTATCCCAAGCGATTATCGGCCGAGCAGATGCTGGATTGCGTCGATCAATTCTTAGGGACAAGCACGAGCTTCGAATCGATGCCAGCCAAGACCCGAGCCACCGCGCTGCCCGATACGTCGTTTCGATCCTATTTCTTAACGGTGTTTGGTCGCCCCGAGGGATCAACAGCTTGCGAATGCGAACGGGCGAACGAGTCCACTTTGGCTCAGAGCTTGCATTTCACCAACTCGAAGGAGCTGATTGCGAAGTTGGCTGATCCCCAAGCGTTGCCTCAAACCATATCACCTACCGGGGAATCGGCAGAGTCCAAGATTCAAGAAATCTACCTGAGGGCGTTCTCGCGATCGCCGAACGAACAAGAGCTTTCTTCGTCATTGGCTTACTTAAGCCAAAAGGAAAATCAACAAGAAGCGTACCAGGACTTGGTCTGGGCCCTGCTGAACTGCAAGGAGTTCTTGTTCAATCACTAGCGAATGGTTGGTTCCTATTGCAGCTTCAGTTTTTCCTCTTCGTTTGTATACCAGAGGAGCGTTGTGCATAGTCAGCTCCAACAATTGCGCCCAAGAGAACATAAAGTCTTTCTTCAGGAGTTCGCAAGCTTGCTAGCCGTGCTTCGAATTCCGAAAGTCGCCCTTGTTCCACAAGTGACTCTGCCAACGACTCGAGGGTAAAAAGGTACGAACGCTGCCAGTGGGTGAGGGATGGGCCTCAGAGCAATCCAAGCTACTAAACCGGTTACGATTGTTACCGTTGGTCTTCAAGTAGTTCGGTTGTTAATGTCCGAGCTCCATGAATCACAGCGAGTACAAATAGTGTTGAACCGCTCGCTTGATAGATAAGTCGATACGGTCCCTCAATGACCTCGCGAATGGTCGCATCTCCAAATTCAGGAACCACTTCACCCGACAAGGCCTGTTCTTGAATTTGAATTGACCGCGAAGTCAATCGATCAATCATCCTTCTTGCGTAGAACTCTGAATCTTTCGAAATGTAGTCGTAAATCCCGTTTAGATGACGAATCGCATTGGCGGTCCACTCAACATTCATTCTGAAAGACCAAATTTCTTGCGAACTTCATCCACGTTGGTTGTATTTCCCAGTTCGACATCTTTTAGTCCCGATTCAATCGATTGTCGGACGTAAATCCGATACATCACATCATCCCAAGTAGCGGGTGACGGCAACGAGTCAATAAGTTTATGAGCGTTTTCTTTAATATCGGTCACGGGTATTTGCGACACAGTCTACCTCCTTCTATCTAGGGTCCTATCCGAACGCTCTAATTGTAGCATACTGCGATCAAAGTCAAAATCGACAAAAATTGCTGAACGTTGTTCACTGTTAGTCGAAAGGCACCGTTCAACCAGCCCGAGCGAAGAGAGTTTCCATGTCAAAAGCACTCGATCGAGGGCTTGGGTGCATCGTTTGGTTCCTATTGCAGCTTCAGTTTTTCCTCTTCGCTTGTACACCAGAGGAGCGTTGTGCATAGTCAGCTCCAACGATTGCGCCCAAGAGAAGATAAAGTCTTTCTTCAGGAGTTCGCACGCTTGCTAGCCGTGCTTCGAATTCCGAAAGTCGCCCTTGTTCCACAAGTGACTCTGCCAACGACTCGAGAGTAAAAAGGTACGAAGTCTCTGCTGGATCCGATTTGAATCGCTCGAATTCCCTTTCGAGAATCCTATCAATCGCGTCGAATCGCTCCAAGCGCACCAGGAGGGACATGAGAATCGGGCTGCCGAAAGTTGTTGACAGGCCACTCCAATCCTTGCCAACGCTTTCGTATAGCTTCTCCACCAAGTCAATTTGGACGCGATTACGGCTTTGCGTTTTCAGCATGACTTGATTCATACCGTGTGGCAACAAGATTTAAACCGTGGCCAGTTCCAACCTCGAAGAGCCTTACGCGAAGGTGGGCCTTGAGCCCTCCTTCGCAACAGGTTTGGTCGGCTGTCTTGGTTTGGTCGATTAGGCCATTAGCACACCAAACCTATTACGACGTGTCGGGGCAAGCCCGACCGTCGCTGCGGCGAGCAAGCGGGCAACGCCAGCAAGAGCAACGCGAAGCTGGGCCTCGTGCCCAAGCTTCGCAACAGGTTTGGCGTGCTAACACCACCAA
>CAITIF010000554.1 GCA_903892365.1 uncultured Pirellula sp.
CAGGCGTTCCGTACCACGCGATCGCAGATAGTTGTCCATCTCGTACTTTAAGAACTTGTGCATCATGTCGGGACCATACTCCTTGCGCATCATCATCAAGGCAGAGTACTGAGCCAGCGTCTCCGACAGCAGTGTGGCGCCCTGCATGCGAGCCCCAATTACCTGATGCGCCCACCATTGGTGTGCCATTTCATGCGCGACCACGTAGTACACCATGTCGATGTCGTCCGGTCGGTCCAATCTCGCGATAAAACCAATGCTCTCGGAATAAGGCATCGTTCCGGGGAATGCTTGCGCGAACTGGGCGACTCGAGGAAACTCGATAATTCTAGCTTGCTTGTGGCGGTACGGACCAAATTCCTTATTGCAGTACTCTAGTGCAGCCGTAATCGCTTGTGACATTCTTGGAACGTTCCAGGCGTGCTCGGGATGGTAATACACTTCGACATCGATATCGCCCATTTTGGATCTCGCAACGTCATAACGAGCGGAAATAAAGGAATAAAAGTTGAGCGATGGATGATCCAGTCGATATCGGAAGTAATTGCGATTGTCCTTCGTCCACGTTTCGATGAGTGACCCTGGTGCGATGGCTGTTTGATCTCCAGTAGTACTAATGACGGTTTCGACTTCGACCCAATCGGAATCTTGACCAATGTAATGTTGCATGCAGAACTCACCGCATTCCCGCGTCAGCTCAGGAACGCTTTCCGCAGGTTCCAGAAGCTTTTCTTTACGTTTGTTGGGATCCAAGATGCGACGATTAGGGTCGTAACCGAAACTTGGGGCAATCGAATTGTTAAAGAAGGTGCCGTTTTGAACAATCGCGGTATTGCTGACCGAGTTTTCGATCCCCCGTGTCTTTGTGGCAACCACGAACTTCATTTCCATGGTCGCACCGGGCTGCATGGCCGGAGCCACTTGGTAGGTTCGAACCGAGAGATCCTTATCGTCAAGTACTAGGGTGGCGTTAGGAATATCCACGGTGGTTTCGTAAAGAGGATCCACCTGAACAATCAGCGTCTCGATCGGCTCCTCTGTCTTGTTGGTAATGGTCTGGCTGGCACTCATCCGAAGATTTCGAGTCTCAGGGAAGAGATCGATTTCGTAACGGATTTCGGTCACTTTGGGTTGAGCGAGTTTTTCGTACTTCGAATAATTTTTCTCATATCGAACTTGACGCTCCTCCAGTTCCTTCGCTCCGACGAAGGTGTTTAAAATTTGGGTGTTGTAATACAGCCAACCACCGATTCCCACGATGGCCAATGCTGCGATTGCCCCAAACATTTTAGAAGGTGATGAACTGGACTGGAGCCCCTCTGTCCATCGAGTTCGAATGGTTTTAGGTATTCCGCGATGCATGACCACGGAGCAGAACCACAGCACCAACAGGGATGCAGCCAGCCAGTAGACAGCGAATGCAACCATGCCTTGCCAATAGGGTGCGATCCCAAACATGTCAGAATAAACATATCCTGGCAACCGTCCAAATCGAACCATCAGCGTATCGATCCGCAAAAAGGACCACAAAAATGCGTTCGCTATGATCATCAGGATGAATACAAAGTAGCCAACGTATTTATTAGGTGACAGGGTGTGAGCTAAGATTGCCAGCACAATGAAAAAGCCAAATCGCAGCGCTTCGATCAGAATCAGCTCCATCGCGTAGACATTCCATTGGAATCGATAGTAACCGTAAAAGGCTTGTACTAATGCGCCAAGTCCGATCACAAAAGTCAGGATCGTTAGAATGACTAGCAGCAACGAAGCAAGTCGCGATGCAACTAGGACGCTGTTTGGAACCGGAGTCGCCCCAACAATTTCTTGAATCCGGCAGTCTCGATCGCGCCAGATAACGACCCCCACAAAATAAGTGATGATCGGAATCAAGAATCCAAGAAGCGAGCCGCGAATCAGATCGACCATCTTGTACGTCACCGGAAAGGAGCTCAGGCCATAGCCTTCCGTTGCACCCGTGAACAACGC
>CAITIF010000555.1 GCA_903892365.1 uncultured Pirellula sp.
GACACAACTCCGCATACACTTAAAGAAATCGGTGCTGCTCTTGGTTTGACTCGCGAACGCGTTCGCCAGATTGAAACCGAAGCGCTCGCTCGCCTGCAACACGCGTTGAAAGATCCAAAAGAACGCATGGGCTTGGCGTAAACGAATTTTGATACGCTTCAAAAAACCGGATGCTTCTTCCGGTTCATGTGGGTCGGCTTAATGAACGCACCCAACAAAAGTGAGCCTGAGGCGCTAGCCGATTTTTTCGTATTGTAAAAATCGGCTAGCGATCCAGGCTTGTTGTAAGAATCTGCTAGCGCCTCAGGCTCAAAGAAACGAAAAGCGACTTTGTCGGGCGCGTTTCATTCGTTTCACCTCAAGGCAGTTAAACCGCGAAGCCACTAGGCTATTAATGGACTGCTGGCTGCTGCTGAGTCGCACAGTGAAAGGCACCCAGCCCCCAGATAAAGTCCGAAGCATCCAAGCAAACCAAACGGCGGTCGGGCATCAGATCCTGCAATATCCCAGCCGCATTCTCATCCGTCTCTCGGAACCCAAAGGTTGGCATTAGGACGATCTCATTGGCAATGTAAAAGTTGCAATAGCTCTCGGGGACTCGCTTCCCCTGAATCAATCGAGGTGGTGGAGTCATCAATGGAACGATGTCTAGCATTCGACCTTGCGCATCGGACATTTCCGTTAGCCGCTGCCGCTGTTGCTCCAGCTTTTCTGCGTTGGAATCGTCGCTGGAGTAAGACACGGCAGCCAGCACCAAACCAGGACGAACAAAACGCGCTAGTTGATCGATATGGCTATCGGTATCATCACCCGCCAGTGCCCCACCGTCCACCCAAAGGACTTTGGAAAGATCCAGCATTCGCTTCAGCTCGGCTTCGATCAATTCACGTGACCAATGGAAATTTCTAGTCGATGACAAGAGACAGCTGCTGGTTGTCATCATGGTCCCTTGGCCGTCGGTTTCCATACCTCCACCTTCCCCCGTCAGTGCGCTTGCAAACGATTGCATGCTAGGTTCATCGACGGTTCGCAATTTTCCTCGATGGTTCAAGAGGTTGCAGATCAATTCGGATGCAAGGGTATCTTTTTCATGCGGGTACTTGTTTCCCCAAGCATTGAACCGCCATCGCGTCGCTCCCAACTTGCTTCCATCCTTCGACAGCAAAAATGTCGGTCCAAAATCGCGAATCCAAGTATCGTTGGTAGGAATATCATGGACCGTCACGTTTGGAACCCCGTCGAGCGCCTTTTCGCATTGCGACTGAGCTTCTGGGGTCCCACCCAAAACGTGGACATGCTCTACCTCCGCCAGGATTCGAACCATTCGCTCCGTGACTGGCGGTATGCTTTCGAACTTCCCGATCCAGGTTTTGTGATTGTGCGGCCAGGAGATCCAGGTCGCTTCATGCTTCTCCCATTCAGCTACCCAGCGATACCCGGCGGCGCTCGACGAACTGTTTTGTTGTGTTCCTAGTTGCTTGGACTCGGTTTCAGGTTGGCTGTTGTTTTGAAATGTCATTCGTCAATAAATCGTTTCGTAAGATCGCCGTATGCGTCGATGCGTCGGTCTCGCAAGAATGGCCAGTATGTTCTCTGAGTATTAATTTTGTTCAGATCGCAGTCCACGATCACCATTTCTTCCGCAGTATGGCTGGCTCGATGCAAAAGATTTCCTGCGGGATCAAACGCGAAGGACGCCCCCCAAAACTCAATCGAATCCTCCACGCCAACTCGGTTAGCTGCCCCAACGAACACCCCGTTAGCAATCGCGTGCGACCGCATCATGGTCTCCCAGGATTCATGTTGGCTTCTGCCATAAACCGGTTTGTCGGGAACGCTCCAACCGATCGCGGTGGGATACAAAAGAATTTCTGCACCTTTCAGCGAAAACAAACGGGCCGCCTCGGGATACCATTGATCCCAACAGACTCCGACC
>CAITIF010000556.1 GCA_903892365.1 uncultured Pirellula sp.
GCCCAACTTCGCGTTGCTCACGCAAACGCCGCGCGCACGCCAACGCCGCGCGCACAACAACGAGACGGTCGGGCTCGCCCCGACACGTCGCAACAGGTTTGGTGCGCTAGACATCGCGAATAGCCGACCAAACCTGTTGCGTTCGTTGGGCACAAGGCCCTTGAACGCGAGGGGGCTTTGGGGCTTGGCTTTAGTAGCACACCAAACCTATTGCGAAGTTTGGGCTCAAGGCCCAACTTCGCGTTGCTCACGCAAACGCCGCGCGCACGCCAACGCCGCGCGCATGCCAACGCCGCGCGCATGCCAACGCCGCGCGCATGCCAACGATGCACTCGCGCCAACGCGACGGTCGGGCTCGTCCCGACACGTTGCAACAGGTTTGGCGCGCTAGACATCGCTAAGCTGCACGTTTCCATTGTTGCGAGAAATCGCACGTGTGTGCAAACTCGTGCACCTTGCAAGATTCGATCAGCTCATTCGAAGGGGTATACAGCTTGATTTGCCCCTCTTCCTGAAACCAAACCAAACTGTAGCCCATCAGCGAAAATCGTCTGCCGCAGTAAGAACCGTTGCGGATCAAGGTTGTCTCTTGAATCAAGCTGTCTGGATCCATCTGAATCTGGGAAGAAACCAGATTTCGCAAGGAAGAGCGAATGGAGTCAGAGAGATTCATCTGCATGGCTAGCAATGCATTCTTGGTTCGGGTGCTGTGTGGGGTCGGCTCACGGTCTATCGGCAAGTTGGATTGCTGTCTCCGATCTAATTCGGTACATGCGTTACATATTCTCGTTTCTCCCCACATTGAGATCCGTAGACTGTGTCTGACTTTAGATAGCATTTTGAAATCAGGGATGAATATCCTAAACGCCTAATATTTTGCTTCTGTGATTCCGATGTCAAAGGAGAGGTTGCTGGACTTTTCCGCCTTTAGCGAAGAATCCTGCAATGCAATACTTATCCACGCGAATCCGGGAGTTCCTTTCGAGTGCAAGCATATCCTTCCCCCGTGGACAGCTACAGCGGCAAAGTCGAGTTCGAGCGAGGTGTTCGTTTTCAGCATCGCTGGATGCCCGAGTCGGAATCTCCTTGGGCTGTATTGACGGTGGTTCATGGTTTTGGTGACCATGGCGGACGTTTTGCAGGCATGGGGACTTCGTTGGCAGGGTTAGGAGTTGCCGTTCATGTGACCGACTTGGTGGGGCATGGTCGCAGTCCTGGCAAGCAGGGGTGTATCGAATCCTACGACAAGCTTCTTGACGAAGTAGAACAAGCCATCGTGCATTCAAGAGAAATGCTGCCCCGAGTGCCTCAGTTTGTTTTTGGCCAGAGCATGGGAGGCAACTTAGTCTTAAACTTAGCCTTGCGACGTCCTGATGTGACGGCGCAATTGCAAGGCATCATCGCAGGTTCGCCGATGTTGCGGGCGGGGCAGATGCCGAAACAGCGAGTCATGGATGCGGGACGCTGGCTTGCAAAAAAGCTACCCAATTGGCGCATCAAAGCTGCCGTTGAGGTTTCGAAGTTGAGCGGCGATCGAAGGGCGCAGGATGCCTATCGAATGGATCGATTGGTGCATCGGAACATGTCGCTTCGTCTCGCTGCGAACTTGATTGATTCCGGAGAGTGGGCGTTGGAAAACTCGCATTGTCTCCAAAAAGCCACCTTGGTTACGCATGGAATGGACGACACCTTGACCAGTCCCGAGGCATCGCAAGCCTTTGCTCAGAATTCCAACGGACATGCTCTTTTTAAGGGGTGGGTTGGTTGTCGACATGATCTGCACGACGATATTCAACGCGAACGTTTCTTTGCCTACTTGACCCATTGGATGAAGCAGAAGTGCATCTATTCGTTCAAGCTCAATCGCCCAGTCGTTTCCGTCGCGGCTTAGATTGATTTTTGCGTTTTGCGTGCGTAAATCGAATGGATGAGTTGCTCATACAGTCGAACCATATTGTTCAACGAGCCCTTTTCCTGGACATGCTCACGGCCATTCAGTCCCATCTTCTCTGCGGTGATAGGGTTTCTAAGCAAGTGGATGATTCGATTGGAAACTTCATTTCCGTTGCCGGGTTCTACGGTGAATCCATTCCATTGATCGTAAACGGTTTCGGCTACGGAACCGACTCGAGTGCTTACCACGGGTAC
>CAITIF010000557.1 GCA_903892365.1 uncultured Pirellula sp.
GGCGGGTCTTGTCTTTGCCATTCCCATCGCAGCCCTTGGGCTCATGTATGGTGAGCCCCCTGAAACTCGAGGAAAATCGATTCAGTTTGGACAACCTTTGGTAATCCAGTGGCTATCCACAGCGTTGCCGTTAACCGATCCGGCAGGAGACGAGGTGGACATCGCAGGTGGAGCGATGCTCAAGAGCAACAGCATCAGCAACGAATCGATGAATCCCTTGTTGATGGCAGCTTGGGTCGGTTTTTTGGTGACGGGTCTGAATATGGTTCCGATAAGTCAGTTGGATGGCGGACATGTGATATTCGGATTGTTGGGGCGTGGCTCTAGACCCGTGGCTTGGTTCGCGTATTTGGCTTGCATTGGCTACGTCATATACACGAGCTACACTTACGGACAGCCGGAGTTCATCATCATGTTGTTGTTGATCCCATTGATGGGGATATCGCATCCGCCCAGCCGAGACGATGACGTTCCGCTCGGGACGGCTCGAATGATCATTGGTGCGATGTCTTTAGCGATTCCGTTTTTGTGCATTCCTTTGCGTCCCATCATCGTGATGTGAACTTGCAAGCGGATTTTAGAACTGGGCGGATCGCATTGCGCAGACACCGTCGGCCGAGCCGCAAAGCCGTTCGATATCCTCAGCGTTTTCGATGAAAGCAAGACCCAGGCTTTCAATTTGGGAAGCAGGGATTTTGGACATCAGATAGACACTGCGGCGGCCTTGGATCGAGCTGATCACGGCAGCTGCAAACGCATCCTCCAAATCGCTCTTGAGCAATCTTCGTTGCAGGTGTTCATCTTGTTCGTCGGTTGCGAGCTGTTGCATACCGATGGAAAGGTGGTCGATGTCAGAGCAGATGACGATGCTTCCTTGCGAATCCAATTGCATGTCCGCGTGCGCTGCGGCTCTAGCGATATTCATCCAAGATTGTTGGGATCGGTCCCCTTCGACGAACGCCAGGACCAAAGAATGGTTGCCGTTGAGGGGCTTGCTTTCGATTCGGACCAGTTCGCTTGCTTGACGGAAGACATGATCTGCATTTCCGCCAAGTATTGCAGAGACGCGGCCATCGCTTGAAGGAACTACCGCGATTGCAAATTGTACCCCCATCAACCAGCCAGCTTCATGGCTCAGTTTTTCCTGAAGATGCAGGTGTTGAACGTTGTCTTCAAGCCAAGCTAAATTCCAGCGATGCTGGGTATCGGCATTTGCAAAGCTGGGGGACATGCCGTACTTGTCGCTAGCGCTAGGCGATTCAGGGGTTCGAATGCAATAGATCGGCAGAACCACTTCCGCTTCAAACAAATCGCGTTGGATGTAAATAGGGTCTGCGGATTGGCTTGCCCCCACATAGCCATGCGATTCTTGGTTGGTCGGGTCGTGTTTGACAACTCGCACTTCGCTAAGGTCATGGTTAGCAAGTTCGCCAAGCAATCGGTCGCGCCAGTCTTGATTGTCCGAGCCCAAGACAACCGTGATCAGTGTTTGCTGTGTCCCGTGTTGCACCAAATAGCGCACCAGAGCGCAGACAATAGCATTGGCTTCGGGCACACCATCTTCAACAGCGATAGCGATTCGGTCATCATCCAAAATCGCGAGAGGCAGCGGCGGAAACTCCATTGGTTCATTCAGGCAAGATTCGATCCAATCCTGCATGGTTCGATCGGTGGTGATTGTGTTGGGACGCAGCTCGATCGCGTGCGACGGCAGCTTCAACGCGAGAACTCGGTCTCCGATTCGAAGCTCGTAATGGGTGGATTGGATCATGACCTGGAGGATTTTTCGAGGTAGAGAGTCGCATGGCGTTGGACCATTTCCTTGACGGAATGGTTAGATTCTATGCGATGCTTTGCGTTTTCAACAATCGATTCTCGAAGGGCAGGATCATTGAAGATACGGTTGGTGAGTCTCGCGAGGGGTTCGGATTGTCCGACGGGATACAGCATTCCCGTTTTGTCGTGCTGGATCAGTTCTGCGTTGCCAGGTATGTCGGATGCAACGACGGGCAGGCCAATTTGCATCGCTTCCAGAATGACATTCGATTGCCCTTCGTAGAGGCTGCCGTTCCACAAAATATCGCAGTGTGGCATCAGCGAGGCAACATCGGTTCTTTCGCCAAGCAGCTTGACGCTTGCGCCACCTTGAACATTGTCGCGGTATTGCTCCAGTCGTTGCCGTTCCGGGCCTTCACCAATGATCACGTAGCAAGTGTCACCGCGAGCGATACGCATGAGTTCGGCGGTCCAGATCAGTTCTTTGTAGCCTTTCTGGTGCCAGAGGCGACCCACGGACAGAATCACTCGTTGGTTGAGCGAGACACCCATTCGTTCAAAGGCTTCTTCCTTGGAGATACTGGGGGCAACCGACGGTTCGATGCCGTTGGGGATAAGGGTAAATCGATTGGAGGCGATACCATGTTTGGAATAAAAATCGATGGTGCCTTGGCTGTTGGCGGTGAGGCCGTTGGTTCGACCGGCGAGAGCGCGATCGATCCACAGTTGGAAGCTGCCTTTCCAGGGATCGACCGAACGTTCCGACCCTAATATGACGGGCACCTTGGCTGCGATCGCTGCGGTGCGTCCGTAGGCATTCGCGGCAAACAACCATGTGTGGACGACATCAGGCTGAAGTTGAGTCAGAAGCGCTTTCAGCCTGAGCCAAGCAAAGGGATCCAATTTGAATCGCTTGTGAACGTGATGCACGGCGATGCCGGATGCGGTCAGTTCCGATTCACGCGGTCCCGTTCGCGTCAAAACAATCACGATGGGTTCGATATTGGGGTGGTATTGGGCCAAGCCTTGAGCGAGCAAGCACAGTTGCTTCTCGGCGCCACCTTGATCCAGAGTTGGGATAATCAGACAGACACGAGTCTTCATGGAGTTGGGTCGATGCAGGATTCGCGGAACAGGGAGAGCCACTTTTGAGCGGATTCTTCCGCCGATCCGATTCGTCGAAGGCTCTGTCGTAAGGTAGCGGCCTGATCTTGCCAAGAAGCACGATGGCTTAACCAGTCGTTGAGCTTCTCGTCAAACATGGGGTCGCTGGAATAGAGTTGAGAGTGATGGGAGCTTGGAAGCCACGCACGGGCTTCCGAACAATCCGAAATGATCGCGGGAAGACTTGCCTGAGCAATCAAGGGAAGCGAGTATTGTAACGTCTCTTCGGGATTGGAGACGATTGCCAAGTCCGCAACCTGGACCAATTCTTGCAAGTCGTCAAAACCATCAAACAGTAGGATCTCGCGATGCCAGCCTCGCGACTTGATTAAATCGTGAAGCATGTTGGGGGGCAGACCGTAGCCGATAATCCACATTCGCACCAAGCCACCTGCATCCAGAAGATCGCAAACGGACTTGATGACGGCTCGCAGGGGCTTGGCTTCTGAAATCCCAAGATGGACAACGACTGCGGTGCGTGCTGGGGTAACGAAATCGCTGCTCATTTCGAACAATGCCCTACCTGCAGCCGTTTTTTGTTCGGAGGTAGCGCTGCTGATTCCGCTCGCGCGATCCCAATCACAGTCGGGAATGCGAACGATTTTGGGTTCACAGATACCTTGTGAAATCAGCAATCGATGGGCTCTTGGGCTGGAGCACACCACGTAAGAGCAACGACGACAATGTTCCGCCATCGCAAGCTGATTGATCTTGAGGTTGTTGCTCAGCCCGAAACCGGCATCATCCGGAGCGAACCGAGCGATCACAGGGATGTTCCATTTAGCGGCTTTGCTGGCGATGGAACTGAGCAGGGAATCGGAGCGATCGACATAGATACAATCAAAACTGGCCAGATGTTTCGTGATCCAAGCCAAGCAGTTTTTTTGAAAGTGGCTTTCGTTCCAGTTGTTGTTTGGGCCTGGAAGCAAGCGAAAGACGGGGACTTCGCGGCAAAGGCAAAATTCGGGCCAGCTTGAATGCCAACGAGCCGTCAACACGGTGACGTCCATCTCGGATCGTTTCATGACCTCCGTTTGGTACAATAAACGAAGGCAAGCGTCGTCGGTAAACGGCCAGAACCGTCGCGTTACAAAAAGGACTCTAGGCCGCCGAATTGGCTGATGCATTTGTTAAGGATCAATGCTCGATATTGGCATGTTTTTGTAGGTCTGATTCCTCGAGTACCCCAACAAAAGGTAGATTGCGATAGAGATCGGAATAATCGAGACCGTACCCCACGACGAACTCGTTCGGTATTTCGAAGACAACATAGTCAGGCTTTGCGGAAACCACGCTTTGCCCTAGCTTATTTAGAAAGACGGCGGTTTTAACCGACGCGGGGCCCAGTTGTTCCAGCAACCGAGTCACATGAACCAGAGTTTTCCCTGTGTCAAAGATATCATCGATGAGAAGCACTTCGCGGCCACGGATGTCCAGCATCATATGGTCTTGAACCGTGAGGTCGCCCGATTTCATCCCCCCGCGATAGGAACTGGCTTGGATCAGGCTGATTCGAACCGGCATTTCCAGGCGTCGAATCAAGTCGGCAAGCATGACAAGGCTACCCGTCATGATTGCCACGATTGTCAAAGGTCGGTCTGAGTATTCCGCTTTTAGTTGTTTCGCAAGCCGATCGATTCCCTGACCAATTTGACTCTCATTGAGAAGTATCTTCAAAGTGAATTCTTTCGTGTGGGCTGTGAATGCATTCGAGTTGGGGGGCGATTTTATCGATCGAAAGCTGAGCGGTCCACAGTAGGTGCGAAACTAATGATTAACGCTAGCCGCGAGATTTCCATTGAGCCGTGGGCGCTAGCCAAATGGCACTCACTTTGTAGTTTGCGGAAGCAAATTAATGAGCCGCGGGCGCTAGCCGCGTTACGGTTTCCCTGCCA
>CAITIF010000558.1 GCA_903892365.1 uncultured Pirellula sp.
GTACCCGTCCCGGGCACGGCAGGGGACTGCCGTGCTACTATCTGCACGGCAGGAGACCGCCGTGCTACTTCCGCAGCCATGACATGAAGTCATGGCGGCGGGACAATTCCACAAAAGCCCTATCACTTTGAAGTACTTCGAATTACTTTAGCATGTATGCTTTTTGCTTCGGAATCGGATAAGAAATGCGTTACAAACCACTGATCTCTTTAGCCATTGTGCTACACCTCTTTGCCATAATCCTCTCGATGAGTGGCAATATGTCACCGTCGTTGCTGCAACAACGACTTCGATATCTTCTCTCACCCTATCTAATCAGCTTCAATTGGTACATGGACTTCGTACCCGTTGAACTCACCCATGGCGTTGAAACCGATGGCCTTTGGTGGATCCAAATTCGCGACACGTCTGTTTCCAACGATTGGCAAACGATTACGCCCGGCACAGCTTCATACCTCGAATCAACCCATCGTGTCCGCCAAATCGCGCGACTCACTGGACTGATGACATTGCAACAACGAACCTCCGAGGCGACCACCGTGCTCGAAGGCTTTTTAGCGCATCAAGCCGCCAATGGCAAACTTCCTGTGAGACGCAGCAACCTTCCCGATGCAAAAGAGAATCCCGCTATCCTGGCGGACTCCAAGCCCACTCGGCAACTTGAAATTCGCATTGTGCGGCAACCTGTACGCGACTTAGAAGAAGTTCAACTTGCGAACCAAATCGGGGCTGAACTCGATCCACTTCCAGGTGAATCGGTCTTCGTTGCCAAAGCGGTCGAAGGGGAGAATAACCAATGGTTCATCATCCCGCAAAGTGAACCACGACGAATGGTTCCAGCTGCCTCACTTTAATTCACGCTCCAATCGCTCACAATTCGACATATATCAAGATGCTTCAGCAACTTTGGGATAAATTTTGGTTCACTCCAGCCGATCCGAAACCATTAGGCTTCGTTCGAATCACATGGAGCCTCCTTACCATCGCGTACCTCATCTCTTGGTTCGCCGATATCCATTTATGGTTTGGTAGCGATGGTCTTCTGGCCACACCGCGTATCGCCGAACTATTGCAAAGTGCCGCTGATGAGCACCCGATCTACTTGCGAGTCTCACCACTTTATTGGATACAATCGGAAGCGCTGCTCTACGGTTATTTGTCACTCGGCATCGTCCTCTGCTTTGTGGCCGCTGCAGGCATCGGTGGACGTATTAGCTCATTATGCGTTTGGCTGTTTGTCATCTCGATCATACATCGGGCTCCGATGCTTAGCGGTTTAATCGAACCGTTACTCACCATGGGCTGGGGATACTTGACGATCCATTCAGGCAAAGAACAAAACCCATTGCGATTTGGGATCAGCGACAACGCACCATCCTTGGCAGCCAACATTGCACTGCATTTACTGCAGTTACATCTATTCGCATGGATCTTGCTCAGCGTGGCAAGCCAAAGCGGCGGTTTGGTGTGGTGGCAGGGTGAAGCGGTGTGGTGGTTGGCATCTGAAGCCCGCAGCCCTGCGTTATCGCTAGGCTGGCTGGGTCGAAATCCGTACGCATTGAATGCTCTAACCCATGCAGTGATTGTAAGCCAATTACTCGCGCTCTTTATGTTGTGGCCGCGCGAGGTACGCAAGATCGGCGTGATCGCGCTGTGGATTGCTTGTGCGCTATTGATGCTGATATCGGATCAAATGCTGTATCCAATAGCGTTGGGCCTATTAGGACTCGCCTTCTGGTTGGAAAAGTAGAGCGTAGCTCGGCAGTCCAGCGCCCAAAAAATCTCCAGCGGCCGAGTAATCCCTGCCGAGCCTGCGGTAGCTCGGCAGTCCAGCGTCCAAGAAAACTCCAGCGACCGAGTAATCCCTGCCGAGCATGTAGTAGCTCGGCAGTCCA
>CAITIF010000559.1 GCA_903892365.1 uncultured Pirellula sp.
CAAACCTTTTGCGACGTGTCGGGACGAGCCCGACCGTCGCGACGAGCCCGACCGTCGCGAGTGCGTGCGGCGCCCGCGTGATCAACGCGAAGGTGGGCCTCGAGCCCTGGCTTCGCAACAGGTTTGGTGTGCTACCACAACCAAGCCCCGATAGGGCAAACCAAGTGCATAGCACCTAGGTTGCTCTGTGCATCTTGGCTTTATACCGTACTCGTACTCAATGAAATGGTACTCGTACTCAAAAGCACGGTGCTAGGCACCTGCCTGGAGCACCAACGTTGGACAAGATAACGCACCCTCGCTTCAACGCCGATGATCTTTTGAACGAGAATCTTTGATGCTGAGTATGACGCAATACCACTCGCTATGTAGAATATGCATTCAACGAATTAGCGTGGGTCTTGCGTGTCGTTTCTCATGAAGTTGAGATTTCGAGTGGACTTGCCGTCGACGAAATCCTCTCACAGTTGCATGCTCCGGCGGCGTTATTGGGATAAGAGGACTTGTCGATTTCAATCAATTTAGTCTATCCGGGGAGTTACCAATGCGGTTAGTTTATTTGCGTGTATTAGCTTGTGCATATGCGGGGCTTGCCATGGGGACGATATTTAGCCCACAGTCATACGGTCAGTCACCGGCGGGCAACGTCAAAGCTCTGGACCGCAGCGTACTGCCGATTCATGAGCCTGATCGTCCGTTTTATAAGGAACTCGACGCAAGGACTGCCAAGCCGCCGGCTCGGTGGGATGTAAAGGCTCCTGAGGGGGCACCGAACGTCGTGGTCGTATTGATTGACGATATCGGTTTCGGCCACTCGAGTGCGTTCGGTGGTCCGTGTGTTATGCCGACCTTGGAACGGCTCGGAAACAACGGGCTCAAGTACAACCGCTTTCATACTACAGCCCTCTGTAGTCCAACGCGAACGGCGTTGTTGACGGGGTACAATCACCACAGCAATAATGCTGGTGCGATTATGGAGGTGGCGACTGCGTATCCTGGAAATACGGGTATTCGTCCCCAAAGTATTACGCCTATGGCGGAGGTGCTGCGCATGAACGGATACTCAACCTCTGCGTGGGGCAAGTACCACGAAACACCACCTTGGGAAGTGAGTGTGAGCGGTCCGTTTGACCGCTGGCCGACCAGGTCGGGATTTGATGAGTTTTACGGCTTCATCGGCGGTGAGACCAATCAGTGGGATCCGATGATCGTTCATGGCACAACCCCGATGCGCAAGCCCGAGGGAGACGAGGACTATCACTTTACGACGGACATGACGGAACACGCCATCTCGTGGATGCGATCGCAGCAATCGTTGACTCCCGATAAGCCGTTTTTTATGTACTTTGCAACGGGTGGCACTCATGCCCCACACCATGCACCCAAAGAATGGATCGACAAGTACAAAGGCAAGTTTGATATGGGCTGGGACAAGCTGCGCGAGCAGACGCTTGCCCGACAGATTGAACTAGGGGTGGTTCCCAAGGGGACCAAGCTTGCTCCCAAACCGGAAGCGATTAAGGATTGGGACAAATTGAGTGCGGACGAGAAGCGACTTTTCGCTCGCCAAATGGAAGTCTTCGCTGGATTCGCCTCGCATACCGACCACGAAGTGGGGCGATTGGTGCAGAGTATTGCAGACATCGGCGAACTCGATAATACGCTGATCATCTATGTGGTCGGTGACAACGGTTCAAGCGCCGAAGGTGGCATGTTGGGTATGTTCAACGAAGGGACTTATTTCAACGGAGTCGCCGAGACGACCGAGTTCATGCTCGGTAAAATCGATCAATGGGGCGGCCCCGAATGCTTTAACCACTTTGCTGCCGGTTGGGCTGTCGCTGGAAACACTCCGTTTACTTGGACCAAGCAAGTTGCCAGCAACTTTGGTGGGACCAGAAATGGTGTGGTTTATCATTGGCCAGCAGGGATTAAGTCCAAGGGGGAGGTTCGCGATCAATTCCATCACGTAGTCGACTTGGCGCCGACCGTTTTTGAAGCGGCAAAGATCCCGGCTCCTAAGGAAGTTAATGGCGTCAAGCAATTGCCGATCGAAGGAGTCAGCATGGCTTACAGCTTCGATGCGCCCAAGGCGGAAGATCGTCGTAAAACCCAGTACTTCGAAATGGCGGGCAACCGAGCGGTGTACCATGACGGTTGGTTCGCCGGCACGATTCACAAGGCTCCGTGGGAGGCCCAGCCCCGCCGTCCTTTGGTCGACGATGTTTGGGAGTTGTATCATGTCGAAAATGATTTCAGCATGAGCAAGAATCTGGCCGCGGAAAATCCGGGCAAGCTCAAGGAACTGCAGGCATTGTTCACCAAGGAAGCGATCGATCACCATGTCTTGCCGATCGACGACCGAACCATCGAACGGTTCGACCCGAAGGTCGCAGGACGCCCCGATTTGATGGATGGACGAAAGAAACTAACCGTTTATCCCGGAATGGTTTTCTTGGCTGAAAATGCATTTATCAACGTCAAGAACGCGTCGGTAGACATGGTCGCCGATGTGGAGGTCCAAGGGGACAAAAACCATGGTGTGCTTGTTGCACAAGGTGGTCGCTTTGGCGGATGGGCCTTCTGGGTAGATCATGGTCGGCCGATGTACTCCTACAACTTCCTCGGCTTGGAGGTCTTCCAGGTTGCGGGTAGTCAAGCGATGTCCGATGGCAAGCACACCCTCAAAATGGCCTTTGATTACGATGCGGATCAGGGGCGAGGTGCTGGCGGAACCGCCACGCTTTTCATTGATGGCAAAAAAGTAGGTGAGGGGAAAATTGGCAAGACGCACCCCAATGTTTTTTCGCTCGACGACACGGCAGATACCGGTGTCGATACCGGAACGCCAGTGGATGAGGCCTACGGAGAGGGACGCAAGAACGCATTCTCCGGCCAGCTCGGCCAGGTGAGCATCGAATTGAAGTAAGGCAGCTTTTCAGGTGCTACGTGAATGTTTAGTGCATCAAACCTATTGCGACGTGTCGGGACAAGCCCGACCGTCGCGAGAGCGTGCACGCTCGCGGAGCACGCTCAATCAATGCGAAGCTGGGCCTTTTCTTCACAGTATTTCAGCATTTTTTTGTTCTTTTTCGTCCGCTAAGGGTGTGCGCGATTATTCGTATTTTGAAACGCTTTCAAAATCCGTTACATAGGCAAAAAATAGTTTTGGCATGTGGTGCTCTTTTTGTTGAACCGTACCTTCTTCATGCTTAGTTCTTGTCACACGGGGTAATCTGAAATAACTCGATGCTTTTGCCTGGAATGTCACTCATGATTTCAGTCGATTGCATTGTCCTCCTTTCAACCTGTTCGAATTCAAGACTG
>CAITIF010000560.1 GCA_903892365.1 uncultured Pirellula sp.
CGCTTGAACGCCGGAATGGTTTCTAGCGGTGAGATCGATTCTTGGGGCGCTGGTTTCACTAGAGTCCCTGGGCGATCGAAGTCGGCGGGCACCAACCATGCGGGTGCATCCGGCCCCAAGGCAGCCGCTCGATCGCGAGCAGCCAAAGAGACAGATTTTGCGAAATCTGGCCCCAATCGACCGCGGCTTCTGCCTCGCAGGAGCGCGCTTCTGTATGCCGCAAGTTCGTCCAGCTTTGCTTGTAGGGACGGGTCGTCCGCCATCGCCTGTTCCAACACGCGAAGTTCTTGGTCGGAAAGCATGCCGTCCAGCATCCCGCTCAGGAGTTCGTCGAAGTTATTGTTGGGAAAATCCATGATGCGTCAGTACAAGTGAAGTTTTGGTACGCTTCTCCGAGTGCTTGGGAGTCGAAAAAGTTCCCGCTCTGCCATTAGAATAGCAGCTAGACAGGTCCGAAAGAGGCAAAAGGCTGCTTTTTCCTTGGTGAACTCCTACATGGGGGCGGCTAAAAAGTGCTCGTGTCTTGGGCCATTTTTTGCTAGAGGATTCTCAGCTGCCGGCATATTCCGACACTGGCACACCTCGCAAGTCTCCTAAAAGCTGGCGATATCTTGCTCGAAGATGCCCCATCCACATTCCCTGGTAGACGTTGATGACGATCGAAAGCAGCAAAGTAAAAGGCAGCCAAGCATTCCAGGCAGGCGTAACTACAGGTGGAAGCACATCCGTCTCAAGTCCCATTCCAGGATTGCGCGGCGCAGCCGAAGCGAGTCGACCCGCTGGTCCTGGCGTGTACGAGCCTTGGGCGTTGGTATAGGGATTTTGAGCATAAAGAGGGGGTTGCTGCAATTGTTGCTGCTGCATCCCCAATGGAACTTGGGACTGCGAATAAGGCTGGCCTGGATTGAACGGAGGAAATGGACTGGATGAATTTAAGCTGGAATTCTGTCCTAAACCCGCATTGTTTGTGTTGTTGTTAAATTCCCCTTGGCCAAAAGGTGGGACCGAATTCGCACCCATTGGATTGCTTGCTAGGTAAGGTGACGCAGTATTGCGATTGGGCGGCCCTAAGTTGGGATTGTTGGAGGTAGCGTAGCTGTTGGGAGAAACGCCAACATTTCCTGAGGAAGGTGTCACCACTGGGGTAAAATTGTCCGTAGCAAGCTGGCTCGGAAGAGATGCAGGTCGCGAGTTGGGATTGCTAGTACTAGGCAGGTTCGGGAGCGGCAAATTGGGATTTGAACGATTTGGAACCAAGTTGTTCGTATTGGTGTCAGGAAGAACATCCTGGGCTGGGCTTACGTTCATGCTGACAGGCCGGCTCGGTGCCCGATCGATAGTCACTGGCGTGTTATTGTTGTTACTTTCGAGAGGCCGCACATCAAAAGCGTTAGCAATCGTTGGGCCTTCGCCAATGCCGGAGCGGCTCAACGAACGCGGATTGGCAGGAACGCGTTCAACCGGTCCAGAGCCAATTCGCACGATAATTCGTTGTGTCATCCCTTGAATTTCTGGCGGAATATCGACAGCCAGTTCGCTTCCTTTTTCCCCTTTTGCAAAGTTGTCGACAGCATCGGGGGAAATTTGCAAGATAAGACTGAATGCGCCCTGCGGGTCGGTGCCCCAGCCCACTTTGTAAGGTTCGGGTGGATTCAGAGGCGCCTGAATGCCAACGGATGGGCCCGCCATTGGAAAAGAACTTGGTGAGGATGGGAGGGTAGAACTCCCCAAATTTGGATTCGTGTTCGGCAAAACTGGGGCGTTTGCAGGAAGACCCGTCATAGGGGCAGGAAGAACATCCCCCTGCGGTAGCATAGCTACAAATGTTACTAGAAGTAATAAACCGTGCATTCTCAGCCTCTTTGGCAGTACCCCCGTCGAATTTCGACACCCTAAACCGTGCTGCGCGATGACAGCCCGTTGTAGATAATAGAGGATTTGGAGGTTTGGCGTAAATAGAACTCACACGCAAGCAACGTAATCAAACAGGTTTTCAACGATCATTTCACAGAAAAATCAACCCGTAAAACGAAAACCCGTAAAATATTCGGAATGCAGTGACATTCTCTAAATTTTGTTTCAGATGGAACTTCTCTAGGAATTTCGACTCCAACAACTCATGTTTCCGGAAAAACTGTTAGGGATGGCAAATCCACACGCCTGAACAGACGGACTGGGTAATTTGGTCCGACTGGGTAAGAAGTGGATTGAAAATTGATCCGACGCCAAGTACCCTCACTGTACGGGATTTGTATGTGCGTTTTTCGTTCGACAATTTCCTTTCCATTGCTAAATCATTTTTGTCTCTACGGTGGATGAATCGATGACAGTTTCGCCAAAGCGTCAAGCTCGTACTCCAGTTGCTAACAATCGTTCTCGAAAAGCACAGCGACAAAGCTGGCTAAAGCGAGTGCTCCGACTGGAGTCACTTGAAAAACGGCAGCTGATGGCGGCTGATCTGCCTCTATTTCACAACGACATGATTCCATGGGACGTCAACGGCGACTTTGCGGTTTCCCCCTTGGATGCGTTGGTCGTCATCAACCGGCTGAACACGCAAGGCTCTTCGTCACTTACAGGACAAGCCCCAGCCGATCGTTCGTCCTATATAGACGTTACCGCAGACAATTTTTTGTCACCTTTGGATGCTTTGTCCGTCATCAATGCATTGAACAATGGTGAAGGCCAGGGGGAACTGGTAGAAGTCAAATACGACTTTCTGCGTGTAAACGCTGACGGAACAGCGGGTGCGCCTTTTGACGATGCGATCCCTGAAAACGGACAGCCAGACGCGATCATCAGTCCTGGCCAGAAAGTGATCGTCCGTACTTCGGTAACGGATTTGCGACGCGTCAACTCCACCGATCCTGATCGAGTAGGAAATCCTCGAGGTGTGTTCAGCGCCTACCATGACTTGAATTTCACGAACGATGTCGGAACTGCTGAAAAGCTTTTGTTTCAGTGGGGTGAGTTCAATCAATTGAGCATCAAAAATTCCGCGACAGGCGGAACGTTCCGCCTAAGATACGGCGCGAATGAGACCGCTGCGATTCCAGTCGCATTTGCCGCTGGCGGTGTTCAAGACTCGCCAGTGACAGCAGCAAACATTCAGGCTGCGATTGAAGCGTTACCTGGCTTCGGTGCCGGGAATGTAAAGGTTGTTCCAGGCAAGGATACGGATTTCGATTATTTCTTCGAGATCAGTTACGTCAACGCGCTTTCGCGTACCAACATTCCTGACTTTACCGTCTCCGCGAACAATCTGACTGGCGTTTCGCCCACGATCACTCCGGTGACGCAAGCCAACCCGAATCCAGCAACAACCAGCGTTGCCGCTGCAGGTCTCAAGCATGACCTTGGCTTACCCAACGATGTACTGACGCAATACTCGAACGGTCGAGACGGTAAGCTCCAGAAGACTTCGACCGATCCTGATGCCGGTGCTTATCAAATTGCGTTGATGGGCGGTTTTACGCGATCAAGTAATTTCCTCACGACAGGTGTTGCAACTCAGTTCATTCCGGTAGTGGACGCACTTTTTGTCGGCGGTTCCGTTGGATTGGTCAGCCTTGCCGGTACGATTTCTCCGTTGCCAGGGGCAGGGGACACATCAGGCAATAATTTGGGGATCGCGTTGTTTGGTCAAAGCGGCGGTCGGGCAGAATACCTGCCAGCCTCACGCGTAATTCTTCCAACTGGCTCGATCCGAATTGCCGATCGCTTGACTGCTATCAACGATGAGTTAAATGTCAACGAAGATGCCGTCGCAACAGCGATCAACGTGGTGCAAAATGATATTGAGCAAGTACCGTCGTTGTCGAAGAGAGTGCTTTCTTACGAACAGCCTGCCACTGGCGGTACGGTTTCGGGTCCATTGAATGGCCCCAACGTCTTGTTCACACCCGCTCCAGATTTTAATGGAACGACTAGCTTCCGGTACACGGTTACCAACAATGCAGGGGATACGTCCGTTGGTACGGTTTTGGTCACTGTAACAGCGGTCAATGACGCGCCAGTTGTGATTCGGACGACTCCTTTTACAGTAGCGGAGGATACTCAGGCCCCTGGTTTAACGATCGCTCCTACCGATGTTTTCTCGCCAGGCCCAGCGAACGAATCGGCGCAGGCGATGACCATCTCTTTAATCAATGTCGGCCCAACGCCTGCTCAAGGAACAGCGACACTAAGCGGTGGCAGCCTTAGCTTTGTTCCTGCTGCTAATTTCTTCGGAAATGTTGTTCTTCAAGTGACAGGCACCGACGACTCTGGAGTCGCAAATGATTCGCTCCGTAATCGTTCGACCGTTGCAACAATCACGATCAACGTCACCGGCGTAAATGACGCTCCGAATGCATTCAGCGGTACACTTCAGATGAATGAAGATGATGCGTTGATTTTGATAGGAACAGGCGCTCCAACAGATCTATTGCTTCGATCCAACAATGGCCTCGGCGAGCCAGGTACACCAGTGCTCGCATCGATCCCAAGTACAACCTCCAATGGTGGAACAATCACGACCGTCAACAACGTGACTACCTACCGACCAGCCCTTAATTTCAATGGGCAAGACAGCTTCGTCTACACAGTAAGGGAGAGTGACGGGACCTTGACTGGCAATGGTACAATTACCATCACCGTGAACGCAGTGAACGATCCAGCCGTTGCCGTCAACGACACTGGAGTCGCAGATCGGTTTGCTGTCCCAGGCATCACCGCGGACAACAATCTGGATGTCATGCGGAACGACAACCCAGGTGCTCCAAACGAAACACGAGACTTTTTCGTGGTTTCGGTCACACCTGCAACCATCGGTACCGTATCAGTTGCTCCGAACGGGGCTGGCGTTATTTTCGTCCCACCGACAGGCCAGTTCAACGTTACCTCAACGTTTAGCTACACGATCCGTGATTCGCTGAACCGCGAATCCACCGCGAACGTGGAAGTCTTGATCATTCCACCAATTCTACCGTTCGCATTAGGTGACTCTAGAAGCATCGCCGAGAAGACAGCGACCCCGACCGTTATCGATGTCCTGTCCAATGACTTTGCAAACGCAGATTCGACTAGACGGCTTCTATCCTTTACCCAACCAAGCACAGGCACTGGTACCGTCACTTTGAACGACAACGGGACGCCTACCAACCCGAGCGACGACACTGTTTCGTACGTGGCGCCGACCAATTATTTTGGCAGCACCACGTTCACTTACACCATGATTGACAGTGCTGTGGACAGCAACAACGCGATCGTTCCATCGACCGCCACGGTAACTGTCCAAGTCACGCCCGTGAACGACCCGCCGGTTGCAGAACCGAGATTTGCTGATGCAACGGAAGACACCACCCTAGTTATTCCTGCTGCGGATATCATCGCTGGTCTGAGCAAGGGACCGGGCGAAGATGCACAAGTCTTGACAATCACCAATGCCGTCAGCCAAACACCCAATAGTGGCACAGTGAGTGTCGTGAACGGCAACATTCAGTACGTACCTGCACGAGACTTCTTCGGCGAAGTCTTGGTCGTCTACACCGTTACTGACAATGGACTCACTGGCTCTACTCTGACGCCTCTCAGTGCCAGCGCAACGTTGACGATCACAGTCGCAGCTGTAAATGATGCCCCGATTTCGGTTGCGGACGAAGTGACCGTGGCTGCTGAAGATACAGCGCGGACATTCGCGATCTCTTCATTGACAGGCAACGACTTGCCTGGTCCTGCCAACGAAGCCAATGCGGGACAGGTTGTGACCTTCGTTCCTCTACCTTCAGCAGGTGTCAACACAGCCAATGGTGGTGTGGTGACTCAATCTGGCACTAATTTGATCTACACTCCAGCCGCTAATTACAACGGTCCGGATAGCTTTACGTACACGATAAGCGACGGCCAATCGAGCCAGTCGACAACCGTCGCTACCGCAACAATTCGTGTAACAGAAGTCAACGATGCCCCTTCGGCAGATACGCTGACGCGAAGCGTTTTCGCAAGTGTACCAACTACTTTCGATCTGACTCAGGCTCTTGCAGCAATGCCAAAAGGACCTGCTAACGAAAGTGGTCAAACATTGCGTGTCACAGCGACGACACCTGATGCCGGGTTTGTGGGAACGCTGGTAAGCGATCCAAGCGGAACGAGCATTACCTACACCGCCCCGCTAGGTGCTAGCGGCCGTGTTACTTTCACTTACGAAGTAACCGACAATGGCACAACGAATGGTAATGCTGCACCATTGAGTGCCACTGGCACCTTCAATATTGACATCTCGCCGTTCATCCCTAGCTCGGTGAAGGGCTTTGTCTACATCGACGATAACAATTCGGGATCGATGGACCCATTGGAACTGAAAATGGGTGGTGTGGAAGTGACGCTGGTCACTGCGGCAACCGGATCGACCCCAAGTGTATCTAGAACCGAAAAGACTCTCGCAGACGGCAGCTACAACTTCGATCTGCTTCCTCCCGGAGCATACACCGTGAGCTATGCGATCCCGATCCTAACTGATGATGCACCAGGTGCGAACAGCCACAGCGTCAGTGTAGTTGCCCCAGGGGATGTTAACGTAGTTCACAACTTTGGTATTCTGGGCGTTCAAGCTCGTTATGCAAACTTGATTGAATACATGTCGAGCATTTATGACAGTTCGAATCCACGCAACCGTACATCCGGTATCTACGCAGCGGTGAACGCTGAAGGAATTTCCGAATGGACAATCGCTCGAAATGGATTCGAAGGAGATGCATACCAAGAGGTGGTTCTGAGCAATGATGGAACGGAAGCCTTTGTTACATCCGTTCGTGGAGACGACCGCGGAATTTACACTGCAACTCTCGGCCGCCGTCAATTCGTTCAAGTAGGCGACACACCGAGTGGTTCGAGAATCATTCGAGTCATGGCTCGTTCGGAAGAACTTGTATGGACTCGAGTCTCGCTTGCAGCTCCACCGGTTAGCATTAAAGCTAAATCCCGCGGATATCTAGAAACCGTTGACGACGTTTTTGCGGAACAAGGTTGGTAACGAACTACTCCCGAGCAAGATCGCTCGAGAATTGCAATCGAATGAAAAGCCGAGCGTGACAGCTTGGCTTTTTTCGTGTCTGCGGTGTGATGATGCGAAGTTACGATAGGTAGTGATGCTTGAGAGCAACACAATGTCCTACGCCGTTGACCACGGGAGACGCGATTGCCGTGCTAGATCTCTAGCCGATGATTCCTCGAACGACCTCCCCCGCAACATCCGTTAGTCGGAAATTGCGACCGTTGAACAAGTAGGTGAGCTTGGTGTGGTCCATTCCAAGCAAAGCCAGTATCGTGGCATGCAAATCGTTGACGCTGACTCGATTTACCGCCGCCCGATGGCCAATCTCGTCCGTCTCACCATAATGCGTCCCCCCCTTTACGCCACCACCTGCAAACCATGCAGTAAATGCGTGAGGGTTATGATCTCGACCGGGTTGGGCCCCTTTCTGTGCCAATGGCAATCGACCAAACTCACCCGCACAAATGATCAATGTGCTTTCCAAAAGGCCCCGCTGTTTCAAATCCGAAATCAAGCCAGCGATGGGTGTATCGGTTTCGCCAGCGAATTGTCGATGATTGCCATCGATATCGATGTGACCATCCCACGATAACTGGTTGTCCATTCCGCCAGAGAATATCTGCACAAACCGAGTCCCACGCTCAACCAGTCTACGAGCCAAAAGCGTCTGCTTCCCAAAGTGGGCACATTTTTCATTGTCGAGCCCATACAGTTTCTTGATACTCTCGGGCTCACTATTGATATCAAATGCCTCGGGAGCGGCCGTTTGCATTCGATACGCGAGTTCAAAACTCTCGATTCTTGCAGCCAGTTCGGCTTCGCCTGGACTGAGTTGCAAGTGCTGTTGGTTGAGCTTCGCGATCAAATCCAATTGTCGTCGCTGTTCCCCCGATGGCATGTGAGGTAAACGAGATAGGTTTGCGATCGGGTCACCCTGGGCCGCTAGAAACGTACCTTGATAAACGCCAGGCAAAAAGCCAGCGCCCCAGTTGGTGGCGTGCCCCTTCGGCAAGCCGCGCCCCTTCGTGTCACACATCACCACATAAGCGGGCAGATTCTGACTCTCGCTCCCAAGACCATAAGTCACCCAGGAACCAACACCTGGAAAACCCATTCGGCTCATGCCGGTATTCATTTGAAACAAAGCGGGCGCATGGTTGTTGGTTTCCGTGAAACAGCTGTGAATAAATGCCATGTCATCCACATGTTTGGCCAGCTCTGGAAAGATCTCGCTAACCCAGGTCCCGCTGTTACCATGTTGCTTGAATTGGAACGGGGACTTCATCAATCCCCCCACCGCATCAACGAAAAAGCCCGTCTTGTTGTCGAAACCCTCAAGGGACTTTCCATCGCGTTTTTCCAGCTCTGGTTTGTAGTCCCAGGTGTCAACTTGGCTCTGCCCGCCGTTCATGAACAACCATATGACACTTTTGGCTTTGGCTGGAAAGTGAGGTGGTTGCGGGGCGAGCGGGGCCAAGGACCGATCGACCAACCCTTCGCTTGGGTTGGCTCGAGCCGAGCGAGTCAACAGACCGGCCTCATCGAGGAGCGAGGCAAGGCCAAGCATCCCGAATCCACTGCCAGCTCGAGCTAAGAACTGACGCCTTGCCAAATGATCAATTAGCCGGTTGGCATTTTGACTTGCCACGTTCTTACCCTTGAATATGAATGAATGCGTGAACGTGAGGAGCTCCGCGGAAATGAATGGTTGCACGTTGACCAACAATTCGCCACATATCCCACACACCATCGGAAAGAAGATCGTCGTTGGCGTAGAATTGCAAGTTCAAGGAATTCAATCCACCCACCTCATCCAGAATCTCCTTTGCTTCCGCAGCATCTTCTTCCCGATAGACCCCTAAAATGGACGTTAGCGCTTCGTTGACCAATTGACGCTGATCGTCGGATAGCTTGGAAACCGAAAGACCAGGATAAGAATCACGGGCCTGCACTAAAACATCCGATTCATCCGGAATGTCGATTGCCAGCAAAGCCTTCTTGCGTTGCTCTGGATCCAAGGCAGCAAAAACACGATTCACTTTTTGAGTTTGGAAATAGAACAGGTTGTCTTCGGGGCTGGATTCTTCGCCATGGCCATAAACGATCGGCCCACCGAAAACAGTCTTCTTCTGGGTGTTGCCATCCGCCCGAAGTGTCAAATGCCGGCCGGTCAACATCCACTCAAAGCTCGCATCGCCCGGCTTGCCAAACCAAGCAACACTGTACGATCCCAAGCCACCGTCATCGTATTCGGTTTGCTTTAAGATGGTCTCATGCCCGGACTCGGAAGTCAGTTGCTTCACGATCTCCAAAGCCATGGACTGCTGCGACTTCGAATAAAAATCGGAGCCAATGTTCGCCTTGACCACGTGCCAATTCGCGTTGACGTGCTTTCGAAGTGGATCATTAAAACTCTTGCAAACAGCGGCGCGTTGATTTTCCGTGAGCGATTCATACATCTCGCCAATAACGGTCTCAGCACGGCTTGAGAAAGACGGACCAGCATGAACGGCTCCCGAGCCAGCAAGCCAACTGCTGGCACCCACGCTGGTAGCGGCTAGGGCACCAGCAGTTCCAAGAAATTCACGACGTGTTCGTGCGTTTTTGGCAACGGATTCTCGAGAGGGCTGATGGATGGATTTCATTTTCGGAAGCCTTTTAGGAGAGGTGAATGGGCAGGCGTTTGGAACGCACTTCAAGCGAAACGCTAACAAGTGGTTTCACAAAGGAATCGACCGATTGGCGATTCCCTTTCGATCTTATTTTAACAAAATTGCGGCGCGATTGATAAAACAGGGTCAAGGTTTGAGGGAAGAAAGGCCATGCACGTGACTGAGGAATGTCCTTGCTTCACGGTATCTGCTTTCGCCCGAAGAAATCCAATATGTTGAAATCCAAAACACAAGTCGGCCTGTTCATGCCATTTGTTTCAATATTCTTTGCGTTTTGTATCATTAAGATCGCATCTACAGGATATCAGTTTGGACGCTGGCTTAACCAGAGCCCATAGATCGTCAACGAAAAACGAATTTAACCACTAGTCCAAAAACACAAATTCATTGAGACTCAGCATCGCTTGACACCAATCCGTCACGGCGAGTTCCAGAGGTTCACTGCGTCCTAAAGACTGATACGACTTCGATTGTTCAGAAACAAACGCGGTCGCGGAATCGATTTCCGATTGGGTCCCTTTTCGTGAAAAACAGATCTCATAGACTTGTTGAATACGAGCCACCAAAGAAGCATCGAATTGGCTGCGAGATCTGGTCGCAAGGCCTTCTGCGTACGAACGCACTATCGGACTATTCATCATGAGCAACGCTTGCGGAGCCACCGTCGTTCGGCTTCGCATGGCTAAGTCTTGCAAAGTATCCGGAGCGTCGAAAAGCGACAAAACCGGTATCAGCTGACTTCTTTTGATAAAGAAATAAATGCTGCGTCGATTCATGTTCATATCGAGCGATCCGGGCCCGAACAGCTTGGGGTCCAGTTTACCGCTTACGGCAAGCATGCTATCCCGGATGATCTCTGCCTCCAATCGGCGAGTCGCAAACCTTGACAGCCATTGATTCTCTGGATCGGTGGAGGCCTTTGCTTCATCGACGTGGGCGGACTGTTGGTAAGCAGCCGACATAAGCATCCCTTTATGCATGTGCTTTAGCTTCCACCCCGAATCGATCAGCTCGCTGGCCAGGTAGTCGAGCAATTCTGGGTGCGAGGGGCGCGCGCCTTGCGTGCCGAAATCGCTGGGGGTTGCCACAAGCCCCCGACCAAAATGATGCTGCCATAGTCGATTCACGATCACTCGACTTGCTAACACCCCAGCTCCATGCTTGACGTCCGTGACCCAGTTCGCAAGAGCCGCCCTTCGAAAGCTGGTTTTAGCCGTAGCCGGTGGCGATACCATCCATCGTTTCGGTCCATCTTCATGTTGACTTAGCACCGAGACATAGCGGGTCTCCGCTTCGGCCACTTTTTGATTCGGATCGCCCCGTTTCAGGACAAACGTTTTGTCGTAGAAGTCGGGGCCTTGCGTGTGAAGCCGAACAGCGGGAACCCCTTCACTGCAAATGAGCATTTTGACCAACGATGGTTTAGGTTTGGTGGCTTCGTGCTGCGAAACCGCCAGAGCCAATTTCTGCCGTTCTTCATCCCTAGGTTTGTACCATTCCAAAACCCGCTTACGGTCCTCCATAGGAAGCGTTTGAATCGAACGATCTCCCAACGCGTTCAAGGCTTCGCGAACAGCAAGCAACTCGCCACCTGTTTCTACCGGGGCCGGATTAGGGGCTGACGAAACGCTTAGACGTACACGCCCTAGGTTGTGTTGGGAATTGCCTTGAAATTCCAAAACGAATTCCAATTCCGTGCCACCCTTTAACGAAGGTGGGTCCTTGATTTCAAAAACTGCAGCATGGTCCTTGCCAAACTGAGGATCGACGGCCCAGCCCGAATTGGGATCGGAATCAATCGCCATCGCAACACTTAAGTGAGCCCCCTGTTCGAAAGTAGCTCTCGGGTTCGTAAGCGCGATGCGTCTCATCGGTTCGTCGGATCCAGCACCTTGGAACGATAGAGTCAAATTCGTGAGATCGAAGTTTCCGTTGGGAGCTCGACCTGGCCCACCACTCACCAAAGACCCATCGGACAATCCTTCAACACGAATCGCTGTGATGCCCGTCAGATTGGTTTTGGCGCGGAACTTATAAACATCCAATTGAGGATTGGTACCAGTAAACAAAAACGATCCATCATTTTGTTTGGTGACCGTTGCCCCTCCCTGTGACTCGGCTTGAAAAGGTTCCAAAATCAGCCAAGTTGCGAGGGTTAGATTGTCAGATGGGGACTGCTTCCGCCAAGCATCAAACCGATTACCTAGTTCGTTGCGATCAAAGTCAGCAAGCCGATTTACGATCGGTTCATGTTCCGATTGATATTTTTCAAGGGCCAGCC
>CAITIF010000561.1 GCA_903892365.1 uncultured Pirellula sp.
ATTTCTGTTTGCTGAAACGAGATGGAGGAAGTTGATTCGGAAGTCCCAAGGCTCCAGTAGGTCCCCATCAACAGAAGAAGATCTTCACGTTGACGATAGGTTTGGCGCAATTCAAAAATGGCCTGCCGACCGGGTACATCGTTACCACCGTGCCCATTCAGAAACACGATTCTTCGGAACCCATGATGCAACATGTTGTCAGCCAAACCTACCAGCAGATCGAGATAGGTTCGCGGAGCCGCAGAAAGCGTTCCATGGAAATCAAGATGGTGGTGAGAATTCCCCAACCACATCAACGGAGCGAAAAGAACTTGGGTTGGCAATCGTTCGGAAACACGTTTGACGATTTCTCCAAGCAACAAGCTGTCGGTCCAAACAGGCAAATGGTAGCCGTGCTGTTCGATGGCCGCGATCGGAAAAACAACGGGGGTGTCCCGGTCCAGGGCCTGGATTTGCTTCCAGGTAAGTTCAACTAAATTCATGGTGGGGAAAGATAGGCCATAGCCTATCCAACGAATGATGGCGGGTTGGGGAAATCCAAAAACAGGATCTCGAAGTACTTACTCATCTTAGACTTAAGTTAGTCGTTCGGATACAGCGGGGAAATTTTCTTCGCTCCTGTTCGCTTTTTCCACCCCAAAGAGTTTGCGACTTACCAGCCGCAGCCTTTCTCGCATTTATCACGTTTACTTCTAATGCAGACCTGCTGAGATATTATATTTCCTGCAGTGGAAAATCGAGTGCCGAACGGTGACATCCTTGTAATGAAGGATTTCAGGCATCGACTTGAGCGGCGGAGGCAACAATCGACTGGCATCGACTAATAAAAATCGCGTTGGATCAACATGGTCCGGCGCTGATGCTGTACGCGCGGCAATGGTGCAATGCTCCTGAAGATGCTCTTCAAGAAGCGCTGATCGATCTCGCACGTCTGGACCCTGCGCCGGCCAATCCGGCAGCCTGGCTTTTCACCACCGTGCGTCGCAAAGCAATCAACTTATCACGCTCCGAAAATCGACGACAAAAGCATCAACAACAAGCATCCGAAGATAAACCAGCCTGGTTTGAACTCGATCCAATCGCTGGCATACAAAGCGAAGAACTAGAAATTTACCTCCAACAATTAGGCCCCGTCGATCGAGAGATCGTCGTGGCCAGGATTTGGGGTGAACTCACTTTTGAACAAATCGCTGAACTGGTGAATCGCCCACTAAGCGTCGTGTATCGACACTATCGCCAATCGTTGACTTTCCTCGGTCAGCAGATCGATGGAAAAACAAACCCTGACAACGGCAAACGCTCCACCCACTAATCAGCAATACTTTACGGAATAACCATATTATGAATCAACCGCCAGAGAAACGAGACGATGACTTCAGCGAGTTCTCAGAACTCGAGAATCGCCTGAGACGAGCGAGGCCCCAGGCTCCGCAGATCAACATGGCGATGATTTCCAAAGGGATGCAGCAATCAGCCGCCTCATTGCTAGTACCCATGCTTTCGCCAACCGCTCACCCATGGCAGTTTTTTGGATCGATGGTAGCTTCGTTGGTGGTTGGACTTGTGATCGGCGCAGGTGGGATGTTTTATCGTATGCAAACACACGAAGCCAGTGTTGCTCAACCGAAACCATCAACTCCACTGGATCGACCTGACTTTTTAGAGAGTAACCGAGTTGCTGCTGAGACAATGAGTCCACTCGGGCCAAATGGAGAAACGGCGACCTGGACGCCTAGTCCCTACGATTTTCACAACTATATCGGTGAGGCCTTTGATTCAGAGCCTGATGCGCCCCTATGGCCCGGCAAATATCTGCTCATTGCCAAAGGTAAAACAATACCCATTCGTTCGCAGCTGATTAGCCCTAACACGAATGAACTTGATTGGACCGATGCTTCCGATAGCTCGAATACTCCTGGTGGTTCCATTCGCGAAACATCTCCTACGACTTCGGCGAAACTCCTGCGAGATTTGCTGAACAGTCGTGAATTGCATTAACGGACTACGACGCTGCCCTCTCTCTCTTCAAGGACAACCCTATGAAAACGACAAAAAAGAAACTTCTATCGTTCGCTCTGCTTTCGATCGCTGCGGCATTTCCGCCCCAAGTTCAATCGGACGAACCGAAACGCGACGGCGATTGGATGGCTGCGAAGGACGTCGCGTCGGGCGCCACTACCATGACCATGGAAATAACTCTGTCACCCAAGGCAGAGAGCAGTCCTGCTTTGCGTTACCGATTCATTCCTGATGGTTTCGATCTTCTCGAGGAGAACAGTGCGGTCTATTACCTCAAGGCAATGGGTTTTCTTGAGCAGTCATCGGCGCTGGAGCTTCTGATGAAAGAACGGGCACAAACAAGGAAAACCGTAGAGGAAACAGGAAAAGATTACTATTCGTTACCACCTCATGTTTGGCAGGATCAAACTCCTTCCGAGCTGCCGCTCGACAAGGTGAAGGAATACTTGTCTCTGCTACGATTTCAGACTCGCGAGCTCGCCGAAGCAGCCAAGAGAAAGTTCTTTTCGATGGAAAGGAACATTCGTTCTGTCGATCATCCATCCATGACTCTAATACCTGAAATTCAAGTCATGCGAGAACTTGCAAGAAACCAGAGGTTGCGATGCCGCGTTGCCATTGCCGAAGGCAGAGTCGACGATGCCATTGCGATTCTCGGGCAGCAATTCGCGATGGCGAGGCACTTGGACCAAGACGGTTTTATCGTTTCCTCTCTCGTTGGGGCCGCGATTGCCCATATCGCTTGGGAAGATGCACTCCATTTGACTCAACATCCCGACTGCCCCAACCTGTACTGGGCAGTGGCTTCACTTCCCACTCCTTTGATCACGATGGAAAACGCGATGGACTACGAACGTCAATTCTTCTTCGAGGAATTGAAGGTGATGCGAGAAGTCGATGAAACACCTCGCGACGAAAGCTATTGGAAGAGCTTTATAGAAAAATTCGAACGTCAAGCAGTCATTCTCGAGTCCTTTAAGGACGATGGAACGGTCGATAAACCAAAAATGGATCAAGCCGCGATCGAGGCTATGATCGTAGCTTCTTATCCTGCATCCAAGTTGTATCTTGTAGAAGAGACTGGCATCGATTCAAAAATCGTCGATTCGTATCCGAAGGCTCAAACCGTGTTTCTCGCTATGAAACGCCTGCACGAAGTTCTTCGTGACAAGTCCTTCAAATGGCGTTACGTTCCGTATGCCAACGCGGTCGCATCGGCTGAATTCCAAAACCTCGAGAAAGAAATGGCTTCGATGGCATCGAAGCTAGGGAAAGCGGGCGAGATCGCTGTATCTCTTCTGCCTTCAGCAACAAACTTGTTTCAAGCAAAACGTCGCATTATTGACAAGCTGGTCTTGTTGCAAACCGTGGAATCCATTCGCGACCACGCTAGCGCGCATCAGGGCAAATTACCCAGCACGTTAGCAGACTTGAGATTGCCCATCCCACAGGATTCGCTCATGCTGAAATCGATGCAGTATGAGCTCCAAGAGGACCGTGCCATCCTTTCGATCC
>CAITIF010000562.1 GCA_903892365.1 uncultured Pirellula sp.
AAGCACGAAGCGATTCGCGAGATGGAGCCACCTTTGCAAAAGGTCTTGGATCAGTTGTCGGAAATCGACCATACGACTTTGGAACGATTTACCAACGTCGAACGCTTTCACGAAGTCGCTGTCTGCATGACAGAAGCGATCGCTGTATTAGGAACTCAGTTGGAACGTCATGGATTTTTGGGCAAGCAACCCGTACGGCGTCGTTCGGAAGTTCCAAGCTCCATTCAATCACCTGATATGGACAATTTGGACAGCTCGGAAAATTCGACGGAACCAACGACCATCCCGATCGCTGCCGCCAAAACCTGGAAGAGACAAGCAGGATGAGTAGGAGCAGGCGACGTAGCGATAACAACGCACCCGCTTTGTTTCCATTCTTGGCGGTTCTACTGTGTACCATTGGTGCTTTGGTCTTGATTTTGGTCATCACGGTTACCAATTCTCATGCCTCGGCACGTCGCGATGCCGAGCTCGCCGCATCGAATGTCAAGGATTCGGCCGATGTGATGGAGGTCGTGTCGGACGAATTGGTGGCGCAGCGGGAGAGTTTGAAAAAGCAAGTTGAACGTAGGCGTAGGGATCTGGCCGACATCGAGGACCATATTCAGCGACTCACGAAGAATCTGCAAGAACTTGCGAGTCGTATCGAACAGATTCAGTCGCATGCTTCCGATACGGAAAAGTCAGAAAGCCAGAAAGAGGCACTGGTTCTGTCGCTGCGCGAGCAAATTGACGCGAAGAAGAAAGAACTGCTCGAAGAAATCGAGAATCAAAAGAAGCGGAAACCCGCTTTTGCAGTGATCCCTTACGTTGGTAACAATGGAACATCGCGGCGTCCCGTCTATTTGGAATGCACCAAGCAAGGTGTGGTGATTCAGCCCGAGGGGATGTTGATTTCGGTTCAAGACTTGAAGCCTCCGACAGGTCCTGGCAATCCGTTGGACTCCGCCTTACGCGTTTTGCGTTTGGCTTACCAACAACGCGATGTAACGTTTGGTATCAACCAACCGCCTTATCCTTTGCTGCTTGTGCGCCCGGATGGAATTCACACGTACGCTATGGCGCTTGAGGCCATGAGTGGTTGGGACGATCAGTACGGATACGAGCTGATCAACGGCGACATGGATCTAACGTTTCCAACCAGTATTCCAGGGCTCAATGAACAGCTAACACAGACCGTCGAAGTCGCCAGGGCAAGACAGCGCGCGATGATTGCTTCGATGCCTCGAGCTTATTCAACGGCAGCTCGCGAAGAAAGTTGGGACAGCATCGATGCTTCGATCCAGCCACCCGCCGGACCAGCAGGCAATTCTGGTTCGGACTCTGCGAACCGAATGGGATCGGTGGCTGAAGAAGGGGCAGAATCGATGAAGGATTGGCAGCTAGTGCAAGGAATGGCCAATTCGCAAGTCACAAGCTCGATACAACAAAATGCGATGCGAGATGGCCTTGGTGCGGGGGGAAGTCCCTCTCAACCGAATCCAATGGGCCAGAATCCGATGGGCCAGAATCCGATGGGCCAGAATCCGATTGTGCCGAACCAGTTGTCAGGGCAATATGTGATCAGCCAAAACGGGAATCCTGGCAGCACCGCAGGCCAAGTTCCGGATCCGAGCGACGCTAGTGGTATGGGAGGTGAGCGAGTGGTTGTCGCTGAAGAACCTCAGTTCAACGAAGGCTCATTCGGCAGTCAAGGTGCTGGCGGCGAGGGCGGCTCGCAATCGGTCGCCGATTCGCAAAGTCATTCCGCTCAAGGGGGCACTGGAAGCAGCGCCACAGGAAGTCGAGATCCGAATGCGAGTACCTCGCCAACACAACCTCGAGCGAATGCATTTTCCTCCGGAAGTGCTACAGGCGATTCAGCTCAGAGCAATGCAACGCCAGAACAAATCGCGGAAATGGCTCGATCAAAGCAAACAGCAAACTCTGATAAACAATCTTCCGACGGAAAGAACAGCAAGGGGAATGTTTCTTCAGGATCGAAGGCAAAGCATGTTAATCCCGATGGTGACTTGAAACCCATTTCCGTCAGTGCGGGTCAGGATTGGGCAGCGTCAAGAGCGGCGGGCAAGGCGACGCCAGTCACACGCACCATCAATGTGGTTGCACTGAAGGACCGATGGTTATTGCGATCCGATGTTGATCCAAAGACGTTCGATGCCGATATCAATATGCAGGAGGGACCACAGGAAGCAGGCAACCAGCTTGCGACGGTTCTCAAGAAGCGAGTGGATTCATGGGGTTTGTCTTTGCCAGGCGGATATTGGTCACCGACATTGACGATCGAATCCGCCAGCGACGCTCAGCAGAGTGTGGCAAGACTCCAGCGATTGCTCGAAGGCAGCGGCATCGAAATCCGAGTGGTTCCCCTGACGATCCCTAAACAAAGATAAGCATCGGGAAACTCCGCGAATCACTTACTGAACTGGGAGGCTTGATTTCATCATGAGCAAACGCAGTCGCGACGAGATGCCGATTGGCGAGGATTGCTTTCTTGACACGATCGCGAATCTGGTGGGCATCCTCATTATCCAGGTGGTCATTGTAGGTTCACGAAGCGATGCGAACGCGAAGATCGTCGCTCAAGAGATGTTGAATAACGAGATCGGGCAGTTGGAAGCCCCGATCACTAAAGCCAAACAGCTCGATT
>CAITIF010000563.1 GCA_903892365.1 uncultured Pirellula sp.
CAAATTTTCTCATCAACAAAGTCCCCTTGGATTCGCCAAATCGCTCCACCACAAGATCGTAATGACGCAGCATGCACGATTTCTGCTCTTCCAAGCTGGGGTCGGGCGGAATAGGAAGACCGGCCAAAGCGGCTGCAGACTGAGAAAATAGCCAAGGTCTACCCAATGCAGCTCGAGCGATCATGACTCCGTCGACGTTGTAGTTCCTAAATGCAAATGCCACTTGTTCCGGGGTTTGCAAATCACCATTTCCAATCAATGGCATCCGAGTCAAATGCTCCTTGATCTCCGCAATCTTTGTCCAGTCGGCGGACCCGCTAAAAAAGTCTTCCGCCGTTCGGCCGTGCACCGTCAACGCCGAAGCGCCGGCTCGCTCCACTGTTTTGGCGACTTCGATATGGTTCATGGTCTTTCGAGTACAACCCAGCCGGATCTTCGCAGTGACCGGAGTGGGGTAACAAGCTTCCACCAGTGTCGAGATGATCGCGTACATGCGCTCTGGATCCCGCAACAAGTAGGAGCCACTATGAGCCTTCTCAGTAACTTGTTTCACGGGACAGCCAAAATTGATATCCACCACGCTAACGCCGTATTCTCCGGCAAGCCGTCGTCCAACCTTGGCCATTGTGTCGGGATCATTGTCCCAAATCTGAACAGCGAGCGGTCTCGCTTCGTCTTTTACACCCCACAAGCGATCTGGGTGTTCGCAATCATGCTCGTCCAGCCAAACAAAACCTCTCGCGTTTACCATCTCAGTTGCTTGCAACCCCGAGCCTCCAAATTCTCGAACAATTTGTCGGAAGGCATAGTTTGTGTAGCCTGCCATCGGTGCCTGGAGAATCGGCGGATCGACTCGAAGCGTACCGATATATAGCGGCTTGATAGGCAATGCGGACTTTTCGATGTTCGAGCCCGCAGTCGCTTGCGCATGCGATTCGACGGTAGAAGATCGGTTGGCTGAGGTTGATGAAGTCATGTGGATCATGCTACACAAAACAGCCGCAATCGAACAGAACTTGCCGCGAAACTTGCGGGCTTCCGGGATAGCAAAATCGTAATCCCAGTCAAATTCGTTGGATGCCGGCTAGCAATTTGTAGGAATGATCGGCCATAATACCCCCTCACTTGGTTTCTTGTTACCGTTTCAAATCGCGGGACCCAGAAATCCTCGACATCTTCGAATTTACAGAAAACGAATCAGACAATGGGTAGAATTGAAATCGGATTTCAATATCCATGGTGGTTACTGCTTCTGCTGACCATCCCGATGATATGGTGGTTGGGCTATCGATCGCTTGCTGGGCTCGGGCCCTGGCGCAGATTCTTTGCTTTGCTCTTTCGAACCTCTGTGATGCTACTGATTATCTTGGCAATCGCGGGAGTCCAATGGATATGGTCCAGCGAAAAGCTAACGGTGATTTACTTGCTGGACCAAAGCGATTCTATTCCCGCTGCAAAACGTCAGCTGATGTTCGAATATGCGATTGAGAGCGTCAAGAAACACCGCCGTCCCAACCGACAAGACCGAGCGGGATTGATTGTCTTCGGACGCGAGGCTTCGATCGAGATTCCACCATTGGATGAAAAGCTTCCTACGATAACTCGCGCGGAATCCAATTTCGGTAAGACGGATGCGACCAACTTGGAAAGTGCGCTGAAGCTGGCTCAAGCGAGTTTTCTGGAGGACTCGGCGAAACGGATTGTTATTCTTACCGATGGCAATCAAACCCTGGGTTCAGCCGAAACGGCAGCTCAAAGACTTATCGAAAACGGAATTGGAATCGATGTCGTACCTGTTCGATTGGATACCAAAACAGAGGTCTTGGTCGAGAAGATTGATATCCCAGGATTTGTGCGGCAAGGTCAGACTGTCGATGCTCGGGTCGTAATCAACCGCTACAGTGAATCAGGAAACGCCCGGGATGTGGAGGGGCGTTTGCGAGTGGTTCGCCGCATCGGAAGCCAGACGGAAGTTTTGGCAGACGGTCCATACACGCTGGACCGAGATATCAACGTGGTGCCTATCCCGCATAAGATTGAAGAGTCTGCTGGATATACCTACGAAGCGGAATTCATCACTAGCGATTCCGACAACGATACGATCTCGCAAAACAATCGCGCGACTGCCTTCACTTACGCTCGTGGAAAAGGCCGCGTCTTGCTGATTGAAGATGCGTCGTTCCCCGGTAACTTCGAATTGATGATCGGAGCATTGCGGCGCAACGAAATTTTGGTGGATGTACGGGACACCGCGAACCTGTTTTCAAGCTTGGTAGAACTGCAAAGCTACGATTCAGTCATCTTGGCTGGTACCCCTCGAACCAGCGGCGACGAAACGACGAAGGTGGTTGCGTTTTCGGACGAGCAGATCGATATGCTGGTCCAAAGCGCACAGCAATTCGGAATGGGCATTCTGATGATCGGTGGACCGGAGGCCTTCGGCGCGGGCGGCTGGACGAACTCCAAATTGGAGGAAGCAATGCCTGTGAATTTCGCGATCAAGAACAGCAAGGTCGAGTCGGTTGGGGCTTTAGCCATGGTGATGCATGCTTCGGAAATTGCCGAAGGCAACTATTGGCAGAAGACGATCGGAAAGGCAGCGCTGAATGCTTTGGGACCTCAGGATTATTGCGGCGTGGTCCAATATGACATGTCCGGCGATAAGTGGTTGTGGGGTGGTGCCGCTGGTTTGCTCAAGGTAGGGCCAAACAAGGAAATGATGCGCGCTCGAATGTCTCAAATGACTCCCGGCGATATGCCCGACTTCGACTCCTCGTTGGGGATGGCGATCAAAGCACTGAAAGCCAACAACGCTTCGCTCAAGCACATGATTGTGATTAGCGATGGTGACCCTACCCCAGCCTCGCCGGGAGTATTGAGCCAATACAAAGCGGCCAAAATCAAAATCACGACCGTGGCGGTGGGCGCTCACGGGCCAGCTGGACATAACGAACTGAATCGCATTGCTAAAGACACGGGCGGCAACTACCACAAAGTGACAAACGCGTCCGCGTTGCCCAGCATTTTCATGCGAGAAGCAAGACGCGTTGCAAGGCCGCTTGTTTACGAACCTGAAGGTGGCGGGGTCGTCCCCTACATCAATCAGCCGCACGAAATTCTTTCTGGTATCAACGGCATTTTGCCTCCCATCCGAGGATTCGTTCTAACCGAGAGAAAAGACAGCCCGCTGGTGGAAGTGCCTTTGCTGTCTCCCAAACCATCCGAAAAGGAAACGGCATCCATTCTTGCAACATGGACTTATGGCCTGGGACGCACAGCCGTTTTGACCACCGATGGGGGGAGCCGATGGGCACAGGAATGGGTGTCCGCGCCGTTTTACGACCAATTTGTTTCGCAATTGGTTCGCTGGACAATGCGTCCCTCAAGCGATGATTCCAAATACAACATCGCGACCAACATCAAGGATGGTCGAGTTCAAATTGTCGTAACCGCACTCGACGCCGATGATAGATTTGTAAACTACCTCGATATGAATGCGATTGCTGTTGGGCCGAACCTAAAACCAACGAACTTCCCAATGAAACAATCGGCTCCCGGACGCTACGTTGGCGAAATGACTCCCGAACAAGCTGGCAGCTACATGCTGAGCATCGTTCCTGGATCGGGCAAGCCCCCTATTACCACAGGGATTACGGTACCGTTTTCCGACGAATATCGAGTGCGACAAGCGAACATGAAACTCCTTGAATCGTTGGCTAAGAAGCAACCTGCAGGCGGAATCTCTGGGAACTTGGGCGATGCCTTGGAAGAAGATTCGTTTGCTAAGCTTGTGGGTCTGGATTCCTATCGTCCAGGCTTGCCTGCAGCAAAAAGCCTGATGGACATTTGGCCGATCGTTGTCTTGATGGGTGCTACTCTCTTCTTTGCAGATGTGTTTGTGCGGCGTGTTGCGATTGATCTGGGGCTCCCCTTGCGGATTCTTGCCGATCGGCTGAAATCACGAAGATCCAGAACCGAAGCAATGGATACCGAACGCAAGAATCGTCTGGATCGACTGCGAAATACCAAATCGACCGCAAGCGGCGACCTCGAAAAACAGCGGTCTGCAAGTCAAATGGATCTCGATGCCAATACCCCGACAGGGGCCTTGCCTAGCACTTCCGCTGCCGATGCGTTTGGGATGAACGCGAACGAAAAGAAACAAAGTCGAGACTCCTCCGCCAGCAAACCAAGTATGGGCGTGGAAGAGGAACAGAGCTATACATCCAGGCTGTTGGATGCAAAACGTAAAGCGAAGAAAAACCAGTAGCCCCACATAGGAAATTGAAATGAGCAATACGGCAGAGTCCATGCAACAACAGGCGGAAACCTTCCGCAATCGATACGCGGCCGTACGTGAGCAGATTGGACGTGTCATTGTAGGGCACGATGATATCGTCAACGGAGTCCTTACCGCCATGTTCGTGGGTGGTCACTGTTTGTTAGAAGGAGTACCAGGACTCGGCAAAACCATGCTGATCAAGACTCTTTCCGAAACACTCTCCTTGGACTTCAACCGCATTCAATTCACCCCAGACTTGATGCCTTCGGATATCCTGGGTACCAACATGATCGTGGAGAACGAAGGGCGTCGCGAGTTTCAATTTCAAAAGGGACCTATCTTCACCCAAATCTGTCTAGCAGACGAAATCAACCGCGCTACACCGAAAACGCAATCCGCGCTTCTGGAAACAATGCAAGAAGGGACGGTCACGGTTTCTGGCAATCGATACGAATTGAAGAAGCCCTTTTTTGTGCTTGCCACCCAGAACCCCATCGAACAAGAAGGTACCTATCCACTTCCAGAAGCACAGCTCGACCGATTTCTGTTCAAGCTTGTTGTGGGCTATTCCAACCGCGAAGAACTGAACACCATCATCGATCGAACGACCAAAGGTACCGTGATCACACCAGAAAAGGTGATGGATGGCGAAGAGATTCGGCAATGGCAACAACTGGTTCGGCAGGTGGTTCTTGCCAAACATGTTCAAGATTATGTGGCTCGCTTGATTCTGGCAACGCATCCGCAAGGAGCCATGGCGTTGGATGTTACCAATCAGTACATTCGATGGGGAGCAAGTCCTCGCGGAGCACAAACCATTGCTTTAGCCGCAAAGGTGCGGGCTCTTCTCGATGGACGCTACAATGTCAGCTTTGAAGATGTTCGAAGAGTCTATCTGCCCGCAATGAGACACCGTGTGCTGCTCAATTTCGAAGCGCAAGCGGAAGGGATCGAATGCGACAAAGTGCTTTTGGATATTCTCGAAAAAGTCACCGAACGAGCAGACGATTTGGCAGCCGCATAGTCTTTCCAACTGAACGATCCCGACCCTATTGCTTTTAGGAGCCACCGTGCAACTTCGCACTCCCGAGTTTAGAAAACTTTCCCTGTCTCTCGCCTTGCTAACAGGTCTGGTTGTCCAATCATCCAAGGCATGTTTAGGAAACGAATGGCCTGAGTTTCGTGGCCCATCGCAAAATGGTTCCAGCTTGGCTGGCAACTTGCCAACTGAGTGGGACGAAAGCTCCAATGTTCTATGGTTTTCGAAAACAACTGGGCTAGGTTGGTCATCCCCCGTGGTGGACAAAGACCGAATCTACTTTACCACCTCGGTCAACACGGATGAACAGGCCAGCCAATCTGGGGAACTGCAAGGAAAGCAACAACTGAATCTGGTTTGCCTAGATGCCAAAACGGGCGAACAGATTTATAGCAAGGTGGTCTTTGAACAGCCTGATGATGCCCCGAAAATCCATAATAAGAACTCGCACGCAAGCCCAACGCCTATTCTTTCTCGGGATCGTATCTACTTGCATTTCGGTCATCAAGGGACTGCCTGCACAGATCTCCAGGGTAATCTGGTTTGGGAAAACCGGGATCATGCGTATCCACCCACGCACGGCAATGGCGGTTCGCCGATCTTGGTCGACCAGTTGTTGATCCTGACGTGCGACGGCGGTGACGACCCATACACGCTCGCTTTGAATGCCAATACAGGCAAAGAGGTTTGGAAGACCAAGCGAGGAGTTGACGTGGATCGCAAGTTTTCTTTCTGCACCCCACAGTTGATTGAAGTCCAAGAAAAAAAGCTAGTCATTTCCCCCGGCTCCAACGTGGTTCAGGCGATCTCCCCAACCGATGGTTCGGTGGAATGGTTTGTTCGCTACGATGGCTTTTCGGTGGTTCCAAGACCTTTGCTCCATGATGGCACTCTTTATGTTTGTACTGGCTTTATGAGCACCAAGCTGCTTGCGATCGACCCAACGGGCAGCGGCGACGTCACCGATTCGCATGTGAAATGGATCTTCGGCTCAGGTGTTCCTCAAACTCCTTCCGTAAACGCGATCGGCAACCAAATTGTGATGGTGAGCGACGGCGGTATCGCCACCAGCGTCGACACCTCGTCTGGGAAAGAACTATGGCGCAAGCGATTGGGAGGCAATTACTCCGCATCACCACTTGTATCGGGCAATAAAATCTATTTTCAAAGCGAGCTTGGGGAATCGACCGTCTTTGAAGTAGGAGATAAGCCAACGGAAATTGCTCGCAACAAACTACCTGGCAGAATTTTTGCTTCGTACGCAGTTGCCGGTAACGATCTGATCATCAGATCGGAACAAGGGGTGTATCGTATCGGTAAACGATAATGGGTCCTAAACCTCCTGCCTCGCCCAGGCGTTGGTTTCTTTACGCGGTTGCAGGACTCTTCGTGATCCTGAGCCTCGGGATCATTCTGGCTGGACTGATGCTGATGCGCCAAGGAATGGTGCTGCGAAAAGGGGTCGTCTTCGGGAGCTCGATGGAGCCTCATTTTGTCGGTCCACGATGGGTGTGGCGTTGTTCGAACTGCGAAACGGAGCACCGCTTTGCCAAAGACACTGTCCGATTGGATCAACCTACCAAATGCCCCGCTTGCCAGCAAATGAGCATGGAATCCCCCCACGCAGAGGATGCAGAGAGCACTGGCGTGGATTCTCTTCAAATTGAATCCGGAGAAACCATTCAGTACGCTCGATTGAGAGCAATGCGTACCCTGCGCAAAGCCAAAGAAGATCCGGGAATTGACAGCCAGTCCGGTCTGAAAAGAGGGGATGTGGTGGTTCTTCAAACAGGCGCTGACTCGACCAAAGAAATAAAACGTTTGGTCGGATTGCCCAACGAGCACCTAGCGATTCAAGAAGGTGAACTATTTGTGAACGGTCAGCAATACAGCAAGTCGCTGGACGATGCGCTGCGGCAATCGATCTTGGTACACTCCGTTGGCAAAACGGAACCACATCCTCAGCAAACTGTTTGGGAAATGTCGATTGATAATCGACTCGCATGCAATGCACATGATTCCCATAGCATTATTGTGGCGCGTGACATCGGTATCGCCCTTCAGATCGATCCTCAAGAGCCACGGTGGAATATCTCTGTAACGATGGAAACCGCAAGTCGCAACAATGCATCAGTTCAAATTCAACTTTCCATCAAGAAATCCGACCATTCGATCTCGCTCGACATCAAGGATCAATCACGCACGCTCCAGCTAGCCCAACTGGAAGCATTGGGGAACTGGATCATCGTTTACCATGTAGATGGTTTTTTACTGGTCGGTGACGAACATCACGAGTGGCTTCGGCAAGCGATTGAGCCTACGGAAGACACCGATCGGAACCGAGAAACGGCACGGATTCATGTGGAATTCGGTGATGCATCCAGCCCCTACGAACGGTTGCTGATCTTTCGAGACATCGAATGGCGCGGGGTTCTCGATTCGAGTTCTCAGGAATGGCCCAGCGAACCTGGCATCGTTGTTTTGGGAGACAATGTATCCGCATCCAGCGATTCCCGAGACCGCTGGTCCGAACGCCCGGGATTGGATGCCGTGAAGGGAGTTGTCATAGAACCCCGCAATCCGATGGAATCCTTACTGCATCAGCAAAGCAACTGAACACGTCCCAAAAGGCCTTGGCCTTTTCAGTAGCTTCCCTTTTATCAATCGTGGTTAGTCCGATGTGGAAGTTCCCTAAGGTCAGATCGTGAATGCATAAGCTTCTTGCCAGTTGGCAAGGATTTCGCTTCGAAGGTCAATAAAAACGAGGGTTGAGCAATCCAGCAAAGTGCAGGGCATATAAGGTGAAATTGAAGACGACTACCAATGTAGTACCGATGCCAAAAGCATGCAGAAGCCAGATTCCAAACCCTCGCAGGCCCGATCTTGCCATCAAGTAGATCATCGATGCCAATGGCCAAAGGAAAAAATACAGCATTTGCACAACAGGCAATATCGGTTTGTATCGAGCCAGGGCGTCGAGGCGCGCCCATAGCGTGGCGCAAGTCGCAAACATCAACGTAAACAAGAGGTAAACACCGCCGTTGTCCGGGAATACAACTTGAAGAGTCCCCCAAAGCACCGCCAAGACATACATACTGATCAAACAATTGCGCGACCAGTATGAGTACGGAAATGAAGACGCGACGACTGTAACGCTTGCCTCTGTCACTTAAATTTCCCTGGATAAAAGGCTGCTGGACGAAATGTGGGATTCCACCGATCCGATTATATACCGTAAGGCAAAACAATGCGGCTGATTAGCCACTTGGGTGGATCGCTTTGTTCGCCGTTTTCATTGGGGAAATCCACGAAATATCTTGTCATCATCTATCGAGTTCACAAAGTCATCAAAGTCCATGTTCGCAATCGATAGATTGTTTTCGATACACTGAATCATAGAAGGTAGCGCACGAAATGATTTAATTTGTTTCGTTGGAGTCTGATTGGGCTTTCGTTCATATTCCTTTGGATCAG
>CAITIF010000564.1 GCA_903892365.1 uncultured Pirellula sp.
ACCAAATAGAGGACGCAAACGGCTTTTGCTAGCACACCGGACTCATAAATTTCTCTAATGTTACTGGAAGCAAAAAATCGCTTCGTTTCACTCTTCTTTTAAGCTAGCAGCAATTCTCACGTTTGGGCTTTTCCCAAATGCCAAGCTGAAGCTCCATGCAAAAAGCCTCTCGTTAGATGCATTAGAGATCGAAATCTACCGCCAAGAACAGAAACTTCACATTGCGTTCAAAACGGGATTAGTGACAAGTGTGAAATCAATAGCTTCCGGCCGAAAAAACAACGCACGAAAGCCCAAGACAACATCGGATCACGGTGCAAAACAAAACCATCCGAAGGTCGTGAACAAAAGAACCTTCCCAACCAAAATGAGATTTCAGAAAAACATCCGTGGCAACACCATTCGCTGCATTGCGCCTCTTAGGGATCGGTCAATAGAAAACTCCCAGCTATCCAAATGCTTAGGGAGTTTCTGGTGTCGTTTGGTTCAACCGAATCAAGACTTCGTTTCGACGCAGGAAACCAGGGGTAAACGGGGCATCGTATCCAGCGCTTTCCACGCCACTCGCCCCTCCAGTTTCATCTGCGACTAGTTCCTTCGTTTTCATCCATTCTCGCAACTTCTTTTCCGCATCTTGCGCTGTCTTGGAATTCAACTGTCCAGAGAATCTAATCACTGCGAATCGACCTGCAGACCGCTTTCGAATCTCCACTTTCTCTCCGGTAGGTTTCGGTACACCGCTACTGGCAACTTCCTTGGGCATGACAAATCCCATTTCAACTGCAGACGTACCTTCTTGCTTCCCCATGAATACTGGTGTCGTCATCGATATCTTTTGCCGGCTTTCGTTAGCACCGCTGATGTAGCGGAATAACTTCATGAAGCTGCCGTCGCGGCCTTGTTCGTCCAATTGGGTTGTCGTAGCCGCCAGCATGAGCTCTGGATATTCGCGGACTTCGAACCGCCCCTCCGATTCTACGACTCGGTATTCTGCCGTTTCATAGCCTTCTGGAATTAGAAAATTCCAGGCAAAAATGTTCGCGGCGAAAAAGGAAGCAGCGGCAGCATAGACAATAGTTGAATTCATTTTATTTGGAGCCGTTGTCTGGAGGAACAATGAACTTCGATACGGTTGCGAACGAGCGAATACAATGAAGTATAGAAGCCTGCCAATCGTCTAGAGTGTTCAGTATTGGCTGCTATGTTCCTGAGAGATCATTGTGCAACTGGAAAAGACGAATCCTGAATAGACTGGGGAATCTACGGGCAGATTGGGAAATCAGACCAATCGCAATCGAATTCATCTGGGGTAATAATGCTAGATCGTCAACAGGTTGCACTACCGCTTCTTCCGCAACCAAGACAGCCACGCTACCCCAAACCCATCTTTTGACTCAGCCTTCGATTTCGAAGAAACGGCCGTTCGCGAATACCCCGCACCGACGCTTTCCTCTTCGCTGCTCTGTACTTTTGACTCGTCTAGCTTTTTAGATTCCTTAACCGCCACCTTAGCTTTTGCAATGGCCTTACGAGCTTTGCGGTCTACCTCATCCAAGTCGTGCTGCACCATTTTTTGCGTCGCTTTATCAACGTGCAGATCACATCGATGACACCGACAAGGTGGTTTAGTCACCTGCTTACCGCACGTTGGACAAAAATAGGCAATCGATGGCTTGGCAGCATTGGCCAGCAAACCATTCACTTCTTCAACCTTGACCCACTGAGAATCGTCCTTTTTGACCAGCGTGTCGCGCAAAACCGTTCCATTACGGATCAAGTCCAACAATTCGACCGGACCCACTGGCCCATACTCAGCACCGGTATGCGACTTATAGAACCATGTCATGCGTGCGACACTTCCTGCTTCAAAAAACATGCATAAGGTATGCAGGTTATCGTAAGTATCGATGCGAACAAGTCAAGGCTTTAGCGGACTAAAAGACGTAACCCACTTAGGTGCGTCCCACTACTGCTTGCTATAGATATTCCAGCGTTCATTGATCTTGCCTTCTTTTTCATCGCCTGAATGAAAGACAACTCGATAATGCAATTCGAACGATTCTCCTGCGGGCAAAGTATATCCACCTGTTTTGGTATCACTTCCCGTAAAATGATGTTCACCAAAGGGGTTCGCAGCAAACAAACCGTAGGTCCTCACATGCCACCTCCCCGGGTATCGCAATGAATCGGGCCGCACCAAAATCGCGACCCCAACATGCTTCTCCTGGACTAATCCATGATAATCGACCCAACGGGCTGGCTTTCCCCAAGCATCCCCATTCGTGTCACCTTCACTATTCACGATGGTTCCACCTGGCTTCTGTTTCGCATCGACTTTCATCGACTCGGCAACTCGCAATCCGAAGGAACCTTCTTTTGTATCACCAAAATGCACATCTTTGTCCCCAGCCGTTATGACGATATCAAAATCGATCCAGTGAGCTTCGTGATCACACGCGAATGTCATCACTCGATTCTCTTTGCAGACCAATACACC
>CAITIF010000565.1 GCA_903892365.1 uncultured Pirellula sp.
CCCACCGGCCGCATATACATCCAGCCTTCACGAATTCGTCCATTGCCAAGCAGTAAGAGCCCGACAGTTCGGCAAGCATCGATCAATGCGCGTTCCAACTTATCAGTTACCATCGGACTCAATGACTCATCTGGTCCGGGCGGAACAGCGGGCAAACCGAGCTCCAATCGAGCCTTCATTTTCAAAGCTTCAAAAAGCTCATGATAAGCGCCTTGATGTCGGAAAAACTCGATTAGTTTTTTTGCGGTAGACTGTGCACCTTGGGTGTTCAGATTGTCAGCAAGCGATTCGAAGAAATTGTCAACCGTGGTCATAATTGGCGCGCTATCCCTTTTAGTAATCCAGCTACGCAGTATTTCTTTGCGACATTTCTTTGCGATAGAGAAACCAATGAGCGATGTATTATCGATCCAACTCGCACTTTATCCGGTATCGAATGTCGACAACAATGTGTACGATCTTTCGAGGGTATGCCGCTCTCTCGTTTCTGTTTTCGCAACGCCTTAAGCATACCAACCGAACGTAAATCCAGATACACCCAACCCCATCAGCCCTCACCTCTTCAATCCAGTTCACCTACTCTTTGTTTTGATCTTTGAGGTTCAAGATGTTTCGATACGCAATTTGCAACGAGCTTTTCCATGACCGTAGCCTCGAACAAGGCATGCGTGAAGCTAAAGCATTGGGATATACAGGTCTTGAAATTGCTCCCTTCACACTGGCACCCGCAGAAAACCCTTTCGTCTCAGCAATTTCCAAAACGGAACGAATGCGAATTCGTGATTTAGCTCAATCGCTAGATATGGAAATCTTGGGCCTACATTGGCTACTGGCAAAAACTCACGGCTTCCATCTGACGACCCGAGACGGGAGCATCCGTCAAAAAACGGCGAACTACTTTCTCGAACTCATCGAGCTTTGCTATGACTTAGGGGGACACTTGATGGTTTTGGGCTCCCCCTTGCAACGCAACTTCCCACCCGAGATGAGTCATGAAGAAGCGATGGAAAACGCTGCTGAAGTCCTAAAGGCCACCATTAGTACACTTGGACAAAAAAACATAACTTTAGCCATCGAACCACTTGGCCCGACCGAAGGCAATTTTCTCAACTTCGCTCATCAGGGACGCGAATTGATCGAACGAATCAACTCACCCAACGTCAAGCTTCATCTCGATGTCAAAGCGATGTCGACCGAGGGACCCCCGATCGCTGATATCATTCTGCAAAACGCCGATTTGCTAGCTCATTTCCACGCGAATGATCCCAATTTATTGGGGCCAGGCATGGGAAATGTGGAATTTGAACCCATTTTTGCGGCCCTACGTAAAATTGACTATTCGGGTTGGGTTTCCGTGGAGGTTTTTGACTATAGCCCAGGAGTGGGGAAAATCCTGGAGAAAAGCATGGAAACGATGCGTCGAGCTGAACTCGCATGTGCGCAGAAACTGTAAAGCAATATACTGCTGGCGAAGTGTTATCGAATTTTTTGGTGGCGTTGGCGGTCCAGAACTGGGAGTTAGAGCTTGAATTCACCTAATGTTTCGAAAAAGGTGGAAGCAACAAAATCCGAGAAACAGCGGCCGGCCAAAGATGTGGCCGGTGGTTATCGG
>CAITIF010000566.1 GCA_903892365.1 uncultured Pirellula sp.
GAACCCCCGAAAGTACCATCAAAGCATTGCCGAAGAGTCGGCCACGCAACTCAGAGAAATGCGTGCAGAACCTGTCCATCCATGGTAATTCGCTTTTCTTCATTCGTTCTGCTTCGTTCATTCTGCTTGAAGTCATATGCTTGTACTTGGGCAATTTGCAGTCGAAAGTCTATGGATCCATTCTACCGAAAGCCCCGCAATTCTACCGAAAGTCTCGAGATCGTGAATCGATCGGGCCAATTCCAGATCGCATATCCTCAATTTTAGCTACCAGAACGTGCACAACTCCTTCGCGATGTTCCAAAACACCATGCACCAACCATGCGTTCGATTGTTTGCAAAGCAGGTAGTAATGTTTCCAAGTATCAGGCTTGATCACCAAGTTGATCGATCCCGTTTCATCTTCCATCGTAACAAACGTAATTCCTTTGGCGGTACTTGGTCTTTGCCTTAGCAAGATTATGCCTGCAACTCGGACAAGGCGACCATTGAGATCGCTCGTTAAATCGGACGCTCGCTTGACTCGGAGCTTATCCAGCTCTTTTCGGTAGAATTGAACAGGATGTCCAGATAGGGACACCCCCGTTGTTGCGTAGTCCGAATACACTTCTTCAATTGGATTCATGCGTTTCAGGCTGTCCGGAACCGATTCGTCTTGATCGATTCCGCTAGCTTCGAATAACGGCATGTCGATCTGCTTCTTCTCTTGAGCCAACGATTGCCAATAGGCCGCACGACGATCCCCTGAAAGTGAGGCAAGTGCGCCGGCATCCGCAAGCAGCGACAAGGTGGATTTCGACAAACCAGTTCTTTTGACCAAGTCGGTTTGGTCTACGAATGCGCCTCCAACACCGGCAGCTTGCTCGACTCGTTCTGCATCGTCCCTTTTCAGACCGCGAATCATGCGCAGTCCCATTCGCAACGCACAACGCCGTCCCGCTCCAGGGTTCGCTGGCATACCGCCCCCCGAACTCGAATCATCGCGTTGACTATCCGACAGTTCGCAATCCCAACGACTAAAATTCACATCCGCGGGCAGCACCGTCACTCCGTGTCGACGAGCGTCCTGAATCAGCTGAGCTGGGGCATAGAATCCCAGAGGCTGACTGTTGAGCATAGCGCAGCAAAACACCTCGGGATAATGATGCTTGATCCAACAGGACGCGTACACCAGCAGTGCAAAACTCGCCGCGTGCGACTCTGGAAAGCCGTATTCGCCAAACCCTTTCAGTTGATTGAACACTCGGTCGGCAAAAACTTCGTCCAATCCGTTCGCGTGCATGCCATCGATCAGCTTGCGCCGGAACTGGTCAATCAAACCCGGGCGTCGCCAAGCGGCCATGGCACGTCGCAGTTGGTCCGCCTCCCCGGGGGTGAAGCCAGCCGCCACAACCGCCAACCGCATGGCTTGTTCTTGAAACAATGGCACCCCCATGGTCTTGCGAAGCACTTGCGCAATTCCCTCATTGGGATACTCTGGTTGGATACCCGATTTACGGGCCGCAAGATACGGATGGACCATTTGCCCCTGGATCGGTCCTGGCCGAACGATCGCAACCTCAATCACCAAATCATAAAAGCAGCGAGGACGAAGCCTAGGAAGCATGCTCATTTGAGCTCTGCTTTCAATCTGGAAGACACCCACCGTGTCCGCCGCGCATATCATGTCGTACACTCGCTTGTCATCAGCGGGAATGGTGGCCAATGTCAGCGGTCGATGGTACTTCTGGACGATCAGGTCTAGGCTACGGTGAATAGCGGAGAGCATTCCCAGCGCTAAACAGTCCACCTTCAAAATACCAAGCTCATCTAAATCGTTTTTGTCCCACTGAATGATCGAGCGGTCTTCCATCGCAGCGTTCTCGATAGGACACAGCTCATGCAAGGGTCCCTGGGTCATGACCATGCCGCCAGTGTGTTGGGATAAATGCCTCGGGAACCCGACCAGCGTTTGAACCAAATAGAGAAAGCGTTTTCCGATCTCCGACTTTGGATCAATACCTGCTGCAAGGCTTCGCTCCTCCAGCGACTCTTCGCCACCTCGTCCCTCCACAATTTTCGCTAACGAATCAATTCGATCTTGCGACAAGCCGATCGCTTTCCCACATTCCCGCACAGCGGAACGCAATCGATAGGTTGTCACAACCGCGGTCATCCCCGCTCGTTCTCGTCCATACTTTGCATAAACGTATTGAATCACTTCTTCGCGTCGCTGATGCTCGAAATCGACGTCGATGTCCGGAGCCTCGTTCCGTTCGCGGCTGATGAATCGCTCGAACAACAAGTCGTAGTTGTCTGGGTCGACACTGGTGACTCCCAAACAAAAGCAAACGGCACTGTTGGCTGCGGAACCGCGACCCTGGCACAAGATGTTCCGCGAACGAGCAAAGCGAACCAGATCCCAGACGGTTAAGAAATAGGCTTCATACCGCAAGTCTTCGATGATGGACATCTCGTGGCGCAGCATCGCAACAATTTTGTTGGGAACACCGCGTGGATAACGTTCTTTGGCCCCCGCCCAAGTCAATTGCTTCAAGTAATCAATTGGCTTCAGTCCATTCTCCGTGGATTCGCTGGGATACTCGTACCGCAATTCGCTTAGTGAAAACTGGATCCGACTGGCAACCTCGCACGTTCGGTCGATCGCCGACGGGCAATCGCTATACAACTGCTGAATTTCCTTGAGGGAGCGCATTGCATAGCATGCGTTCATGGGCCTGGTCATCGCAATCGAATCAATGGTCGTTCGCGAGGCGATGGCCGATACACAATCATGCAGTATCATGCGCTCAGGAACGTGATACAAACAGTCTCCAGTTGCCAGCAATGGTACATTCGCATTGCGTCCGACGTGAATGATTCGTTGCAAGGTCGCTCGGTCATCGACTCCGGAATGGACGCTTGCATTGACATACAATCGGTCACCAAAAAGCTCTTTGGCTTTCGCAAGCCACTTTGTCCAAGCGTCGAGATCCCCTGGTGAAAACTGAATTCCTACAGGACACCAGGGCGTATTTGGAATGGTCGGTACCGATAGCCGAGAATGGTTTTCGCTACCCCCGGAAGCATGATTTGCCATCAGCAATTCAGGCGATTGAGCTTGGGGCAAACGAAGAATCATGCCCGCCAAGATGTGATCGGATTGTTGCTGAATATC
>CAITIF010000567.1 GCA_903892365.1 uncultured Pirellula sp.
CTCGCGGCAGTGGGAGCGTCCAGTTCTTCTATCTCAGGCGGGCAGGAAGGGGATGTGGAACTTCGATTGGACTCGTCGGTTCTTCTCACGAATGCGACGATGCCTCGGCCCGATGGCCGCGTTCTAGATTTCTCTTCTGCGAATCTAACTTTAGAGATCCAGGGCAACGTTGGAACAACCCATGGAACCCGATTGGATATCGCTGGTAACCTGACGGGAGTTGCCGATGGATCGATCAATATTTTAAATTCAAGTCTCGAAATTCTGCGAGTGGATGGAACGACGAATCTGTCTTCCACATCAGGTTCGATACGTATGGGCCAGTCTGGGACTCTGGAACTGCAAGATGTCGCTTGGTCTGCAAACGCTGGCTCGATCGAGGTTGGTGGGCAAGGGGATACAAGCCTAGGATTGATAGAGGCTTATGCGCTTCAGATTTTCATCCAAGAGGATCGCGATATGCTAGTTGCAGCCGCCATCGCTCCCAATCAAGTCTCCCTCTCAAGCACTAACAGCATCGTCAATACACAAGCGTATGCCCCCACGGGACTTCAGGGAATCGCTACCAATTTGCTGATTGTTGATGCGGGTACTTTTGCACACCTTGGTCCAGTTTCCGTGAACGCCCTGCAAGCGAGTGTTCAGGCCAACAGCCGCTTGAGCGAAAATGGGCTGTTTGCTCTCAACGCCTTGGCAGATCGAATTGGGCAATCGTATCTCGATTCGGTCAATCAGAATTTGCCATCCGGGATAACAGTCCGAGAACAGCTCCTAAGCGGTGAAACCCTTACTGAACTGCAAATGCGAGCTTCATTCATTCAGACATTTGCCCGCGACTATGGGCTATTCATCCAAAACGATCGACTGCTTACAGTTCAAGGAATTGATTCAATAGGCGATGGTGTGCGAATCTATGTTGAAACGGTAGGAATCAACGATCTGGTACTGGAAGGAGCCGTGGTCCAGCAATTCACCAATCAAGATCCTGGAGGCATCGTTTTGATTTCAGGTGGTCAAGTTGTGATTGGTCCCCAAGGTGGCGTGCAAATCCAAAGCGCTGTTTCAGATGCTTCCACGGTTCGTTCCGTTTTGCAAGCCAAGTTAGTTGCAAGTGCATTCGATGCAGGACAAGGGCCTGTCGGATACCAATCGACTCGAGATGTTCTTTATAGTTCAGATGCGTTTGCCGATTCGGGAACGCAGAACGTCTTGCAACGTGTATCGACTCAATTCGGAGTTGCATCCGAAGCGGGATTCCAATCCTTGATTCGTTATGCAGATGGAACTTCTCAGTTGTTCGACGAAAACCAAAAACTTGATGCATCACTCCGTTCGGGCCTTCCTGGTTCCCTTCGTCCAGGCATGATTGAAGCGCACGTTGCTACAAGCGGGGATGCCGCAGTCACAGAACGAGCTATTCCTTTTGAGGACACTTTTCTGGGATCGCAACAGACGATGCCTACGACCGCAATCTTTCGAAGATCGGCGGAGTTTTTTATCTTTGAGCAAGGCGGCCAAAGCGACGCCACTGTCGTTCGAATCGGTGTGATTCCTATCGCTGACCCCGTCAATGGAGTTCTCTCGCCAGGCCGAAAGATAAGCTTACCGATGACGACCGAAATCGTGATAACACCGACAATCCTGGTTGAACCCATTCGTGACGCCATTTTAACCCCGACGAACTACTTGATGAACATTTCGGATGTGGAACCCTCTATCCTGTCCGACGCAAAATTCGAAGTGTTCATTGTGAAAGTTGGGTTCGATGATGCAGATCGCGACGGCCAACCCTCGGATCGCGAGCTTCCGGCAAGATCAGAGATTCAAATCGTGAAGATGTTGGAATCGCGAGAAGAAAATGTGAACGAAACGATTGCGGAAGGATCCACCGAGCTTTCGATGACGCTGAAGGCCGGCGAACCTAAAATGCAAACGCAAGAAATCAAGTCCAATCAGATCCCCACTCCGAACCAGATTCAAAGCTGGATCGATGAATATCGAGATGATCCTTCCAAGCCATCCGGTGCCTATGCCGTTGTTCTGATCGACAGTGTCTCTGGAGCCAAAGTACTCAAAGTTTTTGCCGTCCGAGATTTTGATATTCAATTACCACAAGATCAAGGCAGCTCCGCCAACGACGCATCCCCAGCATCATTGCAACCCATAACACCCGAAGTTGACGACCAGCCAGCCCCGAATAAGGCGCTGTTGGATGAAAACAAATCTTCCAGCA
>CAITIF010000568.1 GCA_903892365.1 uncultured Pirellula sp.
CGGAATCCTCGTCGCCCAGCCAGCGCTTGATGCGAGATGAAGCTGCTGTTGTTTTGGCCTCTTGCTTAGACAAAATTCCCGAAACGCAACGCGAGGCGATTCGCATGCGGTATCTCGAGGGCATGTCGCTCAAGTCGATCTCCGATCGCACAGGAAAATCGGAGATGGCCGTAGCTGGCCTTCTGAAACGCGGCCTAAGAGCCTTGCGTGAAGTGATGGTCTAGGAAGTAGTGTGCTAGGTCGTTACCAGCTCGCCCAATTGACTGGGTGACGAAAATACCTGAATGGGAACGGTCATTCCGTACCGGCGATACAGCTTATTGAGCCGCTCTGGATTCAACGGGTTGGCTTGGATTTGGCGAATGCAAATTCTCGCAACCTGTCTTGGGAACTTGGAGGCCAGCTTGGCATAAATCTCGGGATCCCTCTCGCCGCTATCGCCAACAAGAACGAAGGAACGCTGCGGAAGTCGCCGAATCAGCGTTCGGATCACCCCGCCCTTGCTCTTTCGACGCAGAAGCTGCCATCGTTTAAACAGTTCATCACGCAAACGGAACCACTTCAGGTGCATGCTGCCCGATGGAAACGCGTTGTCCACAAGGAATTGGTTCAAGGCGTCATAGATTTGCCATGGACTACTGCTGACATAATGAAATAGTGCGCCTTGTTCGGCCCATCGTTGGTAAATGTTCGCCATGCCTTCGATCGGTTCAAAGGGTTCTGAAAAGGTACGTTGTAGCATTCGGCGTCGGCTGTTCACTTCGGTCAGCTTAATCGTATCATCGATGTCGGTAACAACGCTAACGCCAGATCGTTCCGCGAGAAAAACTTGGCTGCTAGCTTGCCCGCCCAAGCCCACGTCCCACTTTTGCAGCACGTCCATTTGATTCGCATCTTGACTTGGGACGGATGCGTCTTGGAATTTGCCGCTGCCGTACCTTTTAAAGCGTTCGAGTTGCTTATCGGTCAGGTCCAATTTGCATTGAAAAAGCCCGCTTGATTTAGACTTTCGCGGCAAAACATAATGCTGACCCGCGAGCTCGATTTGTATCCGAGCCCCCGCGATCGGAGCTGCCAAAAAACCTCGCACTCGGTTTTGGAACAAATCCCCTTGCGCCACGTCGGCAGGCACGTTCAAGGCCCGAATCAATCCTCGTAGCATGATTCGCTTCCCGAGCGATGCTGGGGAAGCTTGGGAAATTCGCCCTTGGATTTGAACTCGCCATAAAGAATCACCACGCAATCTGTATCCAACGGTTGGAAACAATTGCACCTCGGGATCCGCATCGTTGCGTATCGCTTGCTCAGGACTCATTCGCAAAATCTCATCGCGATGTTCCGACGCCAGCGGAGCTGACTGGGCATTCGATTCTTCAAACGATTTGCGAATGTTCATGGTGGAAGCGATACCATAGGATTTAGGATTCGACAGCAACGGTCGTTCGCGTTGCGATCGACTTGTAGATTGCCTCGATCGCGAGCAGATCCTTCAGACCTTCTTCGCCCGAAACTTTGGAATTTTGATCTTCCAAAATGCACTTCGCAAAGTTGTCCATTTCTGTGGCGAATTGATCTTGCGCTTGGAGCTCGACCTTGCCCTTCGAAGTTTCTAACCGCACGTCGGAATATCCGAACGCTGGGTCCATCCGAATAAATCCCTTGTCGGTAAAGGCTTGAAAGCGATTGAGGCCATTGAAGTTGTAGCTTGTGCTGCAATAAGCGAGGACCCCTGACGGGAACTGCATAAGCCAAGTGATCGATTCGTCCACTTCCGCAAACTTAGCTGCATCGGTTTTGGTTTCTTGTGCCGTGATCATCTTAGGCTCTTCACCTAGAAGATAGCGACACGATTGTAGGGCGTAGATTCCGACGTCCATCAATGCACCACCACCCGCAAGTTCCTTACGGAGACGCCATTGCTTTGGATCGCCAATGGTAAAGCCAAAACCCGCTTCAATCATTTTGATTGCTCCGAGTTCTTTGCTGCGAGCAATCTGCATGCTCTTCATATGGTGCGGTTCGAACTGGCAGCGATAACCGATTGCAAGCTTGCGGTCTGCCGCTTTGCATGCATCGATCATTGCGCGGCAATCCGCGGCGCTGTTGGCCATCGGTTTTTCGCATAGCACATGCTTGCCTGCCTTCGCAGCCCGGATTGTAAATTCCGCATGCATGCTATTGGGAAGGACGATGTAGACGATGTCGACAGAATCGTCGGACGCGATCTTTTCAAAGCTTTGGTAGTTGTAGATATGGTCGGACTGGATTCCGTATTTGTCCGCCCACTTTTTCTCCTTTTCGGGAGTTCCCGTAACAATGGCTGTCAACTTGCAGTGGGCCGAGTTCAACAATCCGGGGGCAATCTGATTGGTGCTAAGGCTGCCAAGGCCAACCAGTGCGACCCCAAGCTTCTTGTTTTCTTTACCGTACGTGGAAGAACTGAAGAACCCACCTTGTGCAATTCCGGCAGCGGTTGCCGCAGTAAGAGTGGTGCCGAGGAACTCGCGTCGATTGTTTCGGAGCATATTCATTGGGGTTTCGGTTACATTAGAGGAAACGACGGACAAAACGCGGATTGAATTCTAATCGAAAAGAAGTCCAATGGCGACCGAAAGCAGCGACTTCCGGGAGTCCCGAGTCACGTCCCGAAATCACGCGTCCGGAGATCACGGGGAAGCAAATGATCGAAGCTTGGCAAATTGCTCAGATCGATCGTTAATCGGCTCATAGCC
>CAITIF010000569.1 GCA_903892365.1 uncultured Pirellula sp.
CGAATTGAACAAGATCCGGACCGACCGTATCGCCCTCACGGAGCCCTACATCGACCCGCTGTTCAAGTTGTTTCTTTACCGTCGATTGCTCGAAAAAATGCTTCCTGCGAGCGAAGCTCTTGAGGAAGGTTTTGGTGATTTTTCGAGGGGATTGACTGACGATTTACTGGATTGGGATACCAATTGGCTTTCTGTTGAAACCAAGAACCCGGAACTGAATGCGACCCGCGAGAAAGCGGAAGAAATTTTAGGTCGTGTCAGTAATTGGGATTCTCGGAAGCAGAAGATGGCTCAGGCTTTTACCCAAGGTTCGAAGAGATCATTACGCTCCCTTCAGTGGATTGGCTGGGTAGGCGTTCAGGGCGACAAACGAATCTGCTTGCTGAAAAAAGCGGAACCCGGTCTGGAGCTAGTTGCGATCTCCTATGCGGATCGCAAAAGCGAAATCGTGAAACTTGGGGTTTGTTCCGAAGCATCCTTCCCACTGCCCGATAACGCGGCCAGCCTTCCAGTCGGAAGTGCTATTTATGCCCTTACTGCAACAGACTAACACCTACCGGAAACATCATGAGCAAAAATTACTACATCCGCATTCGTGGGCGTGTGCATGGCCCCATGGAGATTGGCCGATTGAAAGAAATGGCTGCCAAAGGCCAGCTGAGTCGATCGCACGAATTGAGCGAGGACGGAAAGGCATGGCGTGCAGCTTCCACGATGAATGAGCTCTTTGAACGGCAACGTCCTGTGAAGGAACCGTCTGCTGTGGAATCCAAGAAGGAGACCGATACATCCCAGGTACCAGCTCAAAAATCATCGCCTCCCGCACCAAATGTCACACCGTCAAGTTCTTCAGGAACGCCTTTTGTGAGGGAATGGCACTATGCGATTGGCACAGCCCAGATGGGGCCTGTAACAACACCGGAATTGATCGAATTGATTCGGCATCGATCGCTTGCAAGGGATAACATCGTTTGGAAAGAAGGCATGTCGCAGTGGACTCCGGCAGGGTACGTGCCAGAATTGGTGGGTGCGTTTTCGGTTTCACCTTCGGTTTCACCGTCGGTTTCTAATACAGCCTATGCGGTACCGTTCGAACAGCAGCCGAAGAGCAAAGCCACAGCCATCGTATTAGCATTATTTTTGGGAAGTCTTGGAATTCATCATTTTTATCTAGGCAATACACTTCGCGGGCTATTGATGTTGATCTTTTTTCTCGTGTTTGTTGGCGTCTTTGTCAACCCTTTTATCGCATTGATAGAGATCATTATGATTGCCGTAGCTACCGAAGAAGATTTTCAGCGCAAGTGGACCAATAGAGGGATGAATTTCTAGTGCGAAATTTCGAAAAGCGTTTGATTTGGAATAAATGGGACATTGAGCAACGACTTGGATTTCGTGGGCACTCGTTCACACGTGTGAATGGATGGCTCAGCGGGTTGATTGCGATCGGACTGACAATTTTGACCTATGGTGTTCTGTTCGCGGTCGGCCAAAACTGGCTAAGCGATATGTTTCTCAAACGAGGGAACACCCCCTACGTTATGGTTCTGTTTACCTACTGGGCCTTAATCATTCTGGCCATCAAAAGCAGTAAACTGCGATTGC
>CAITIF010000570.1 GCA_903892365.1 uncultured Pirellula sp.
ATGGCTCGCGTGAGCTCTTCTTCGGTCACTCCGTTGGCGATGACATTTTCGATCATTCTATTGATGGATTCACGAACGGTTTCGATTGTCGATTCACGGTTGACATAAACCAGGCATCCGAAAAGGCCCGGATCAAACCCTGATTGATGCATGGCGATGACGGTGGATGCCTGTTTGGTTTTGACTAGTTCCTGATACAGTCGCCCTGTCGGCTCGGTTCCAATAATGTGTTCAAGAATGACCAAGGGTGCCGAATCTTCATGCGCCATCGATGGTACGTGATAAGCAACCCCGACCATGGCCACATCCCCGGTCCGATTGAGATACACAATTCGTTCACCATCTTGAACCGGTTCCTGGGTGTAAGTAGCTTCCAGAGGAACGTTGGGAACTGGAATTTCGCCAAAGTATTTGACGGCGGCAGCAAGCGCCTTTTCCGATTCGAACTTACCAGCGACAAACAAGATCACGTTGTCGGGACGATAGTACTTTTTGTAAAAAGCCCTCAGACGCGTGACAGGAACACGCTCAATATCAGCCCGATTACCGATCACGCTTTTTCCATAGTTGTGCCATTCGTATGCGTTGGCCATGATGCGTTGCATCAAGATGGAGCTGGGTGAATCTTCGCCCGACTCGAACTCGTTGCGCACCACTGTCATTTCCGAGAATAGATCTTCACCTCGGATAAAGCAGTTTTGCATACGATCCGCTTCCATGGCGATGGTCCAATCTAAATTTTCCTCCGAAGCCGGAAGCGTTTCGTAGTAGTTGGTTCGATCGTAATCGGTGGTGCCATTGAGATCTAGGACGCCTCGTTCCTTCAGCTCTTTATCGATGTCACCGTGGGTTGGCGTACCTTTGAACAGCATATGCTCCAGCAAGTGAGCCATTCCCGCTTCGCCATATCCTTCATGACGGGATCCAACCATCACGGTCATGTTGATGGTGATACTGGAAGACGATTCATCAGGAATCAATACCACCCGGCAGCCGTTGTTCAGCTGGTATTCCGTTACCCCTTCCACCTCGGCGGTTTTGCGATAGGCGGTCTCGTCCGCCGATACTTTCACCGTAAAAAGGCAGAAAGAAATCAGAACACCTATCGAAATCGAACGAACGAGATAGAAGTCAAAGCATCTGCAGATATCAACAGCAAACATAAGCTGGGCACTTGTCTTGGCAAACGGACGGATCAAGGAAGAATCGGAAGGCTTCGGCCCCTTCCACACTCGGATCGTATTCTAGGCACGGCAAAGCTCACGCACTACTCATTTAGGCCACCAGAATGCCCGAATTTCGCATCCATTTTGGAATGGATGTCCAAGTCCTAAATATTTTTGGCACTTGGACCTAACGTGTCCCACCGCTCGACGAAAAGTTGTTTACCAAAGCACGCCGAAGGGAAAAATCCCGAGGCTGCTTAATGGGGATTTACTGTTTCGAAGTGTTTGCAAATCAAGGAAGTGCAATTCTCATGGCAAAGTTTTACGTACAAAGTGGATCCGTTCGATCGGTTGTAGACAGTATCGACTTGGACCGAGCCGCCCTTTGGGCCGTGAACGAGGTGATGGACCATGTGCTTTCGCTGGAAGGGGACCTCTACAACGAATCCGATTACGAAACCGAAGACTTTGGTGCTGCCAAGTTGGATGCGACCAAGCCAATCGCGGAATCTCGTTATCTGGGAGCGACGGTAAGGATCAGCGAAATAGGCTTCGATCGTGACGATGCGATGGTGGTAGATACACTGGAAGTCTTTCGACATTGGTACGAATTGTTCCAAGCCGTTTCCGTCTTATCCTCAAAGTTTAGTTCTAAGTAGCAGGCCCAACCCCGTCGTGCGTGTTCCAAAAGCCTCCTAAGGCATGATCGAAACGCAATCTGGAGCCCGCCGATTCGGTAGTAATGCTGCCGTCTCGGAAAACGGTTCGTCCCCCTACCCAAGTTTGGACGGGCCATCCCTTCAATTCTACCCCCGCCCACGGAGACCACTTTACTTTGGTGAACTGTTTTTCATTGGTCACTGTTTTCACTTTGTTTGGATCTACCAGCACGAGATCTGCATCGTATCCAACATCAAGTCGTCCCTTTCCAACGATACCCCAAACGCGGGCTGGCGCGTCGCTCATCCAGCTAGCGATTTGTTCCCAAGTGCATTCGCCACGCGCTGCGCGATCCAACAGCAATGCAAAGTGGTTTTCCACTGCAGGAAGACCACTCGGCGATTTAGGATACGGTTGTTGCTTTTCCTCTTGCGTATGAGGTGAATGGTCCGTAGCCAACACCTGGATCGTCCCGTCCAACAACGCTTTCCAAAGTAGAAGGTTGTCTTGCTTGGTTTTGATCGAAGGGTTCATTTGGATGCGACTTCCCATGCGAGCGTAGTCGTCCACATTGAAATACCAATGATGAGGGCAGAGTTCGGCCGTGATCAATTTTTCATGCTTCGCAATCAATGGAATCTCAGCAGCGGTGCTGACATGCAAAACGTGAAAGCGATGGTGATGACGTTTAGCTAGATCCAACGCACGCGTGGTGGCAATGACTGCCGCTTGCTCATCGCGAATCTGCGAATGGTGTTCCACACGCAGATCGGGCCCGAGCCGCTTTTGGTTGGCGATCACGGTGGATTCATCTTCGCAGTGAGCGCAGATCGGGACTCGGGTTTCTGCAAAGATGCGTTCCAAAGCATCTTGATCATCTACCAAAAGATCCCCCGTGCTTGAACCAATAAAGATCTTGATTCCTGGTACACCCGTTACGGTCTTGAGATCTTCGATGTTAGTTGCGGTCGCACCAATGTAGAATCCGTAATTGACGATCGACTTTTGGGATGCAATCCGGTATTTGTCTTCGATTAAAGTTTGGGTGGTAGCGGAAGGCTTCGTGTTGGGCATCTCTAAAAACGAAGTCACCCCACCAGCCGCGCACGCCTGGCTTGCTGTATGCAGATCTTCCTTGTGAGTTAAACCGGGCTCGCGAAAATGGACCTGATCGTCGACCAATCCAGGAAATAACACCAAGCCGTCAGCATCGATCACTTCGTTGGCGTTCGTTTGCGATGCAGCGTCAACGCTGACGATCTTTCCGTTTTCCACAAAAACGTTCGTTTTGGCACGTCCGGACGGTAGAATTGCAGTAACATTCCGAATCAGAACACTTCGAGACATGATGGTGGGTGCATTGGGTTGGAGTTAGGCATATACTCATGGAAGGTCTCACTTTACAAGAATCGTTTCCTCGCAACAGGTAGGCGCGAGCATGTGCAGCAAAGAATTTGGACGGATTTGTGCAAGTCGTACGATGGCCCGCAATCGATATTTGTGCTTGTCAGGAGCGATTCTGCTGGTCCTTTGCCAAGTGTTTCCCGTTTCAGCCCAGGAAACGGCCGATGGTTGGAGCCGCCGGGCCGAGCAAGCCATGCGGGATGGAAAATCAGAACAAGCAATTGCCGAACTCGATAATGCCATCCTGTCCATGCCGAAAAATGCTCAGCTTTACATTTTGAGGGGGTCGGTCAAGTTTCGTAGCGGCAAAGTCAAAGATTCGATCCCCGACTTCGATAAGGCCGTAGAGCTCGATCCTCAAGTGAAGCCCTACTTGTGGCAACGAGGAATCGCGTTGTACTACGCAGACCGATTCGAAGATGGGCTCGAACAATTTGCAGTCCACCGCGAAGTGAATCCGAACGACGTGGAGAACGCGTTTTGGCATTACCTTTGTAATGTGCGTTTGAAGGGCGTCGAGGAAGCTCAAAAGGAAGTGCTCCTTGCCGGCTTCGATAACCGACCGCCACTGATGCAAGTGCAGCAATTAATTCAAGGGAAGATGAGTGTGACCGAGGTGATTGCTGCGACCGAGAAAGGGCCAGCGGGCAGCGAAAGAAATCGGCTATCGAAGTTCTATGGTTATCTCTACGTCGGCCTATACTTCGACGCTACCGGAGACCTTGACAATGCCAAGAAGTATCTCCAGTTGAGCTTGGACCAAAACGTGCCAAGCTACATGTTCGACGTCGCTAAAGTTCATTTGGATCATCTGAATGAAGCGGGCACCAAGAAGCCCTAGCCCGCTTGTGCTTGGTTTCATAAAGGGACAAGTGCCCTGCGCAAAAGGTTTGGTAAATTAGAAATCGCTGTCGGCATCCAGCAAAACAGGGCCTGAACCAATGTAGAGCCGTTGTCCTCGACCTCTTGGCCGAAGGTCGGTTGGCAAGATCGTGAACAAGTTCGTTCGCGATCGGTGTCGCTCCAAGTAGCAAGAGCTATCCGACGAGCTTCTTGCAAAACTTGCCCTCGTTGATGGTGGGACGTTCAGGCCTGCCTTTGTGTGCGTAGGTCAACGCCATATTGTCGATACCCATCAAATGCAAGATCGAAGCGTGTAAGTCGTGGACGTGCATGCGATCGGTCGTGGCGTGTAACCCGAGATCATCGGTTTCACCAATCACTTGTCCCCCTTTCACTCCGCCACCTGCCATCCACATCGTGAATCCGCTAGGGTTGTGATCGCGACCGTCCCCTTTCTCGCTCATAGGAGTGCGACCGAACTCTCCGCCCCACACAACCAGAGTTTCATCCAACATTCCTAGACGCTTCAGGTCCTTCAACAAAGCCGCAACGGGTTTGTCCATGCTCTTGCAAAGATTCGAATGATTGACATCGAGTTTGGTATGAGAATCCCATTTGCTTCCAGCACCGCTGTACAACTGAATGAAGCGAACGCCCCTTTCAGCCAACCGTCGGCCCAGCAAACATAGACGACCATACGAGGCCGTATCCTTGTCGTTCACCCCATACAGATCTAGCGTCTCTGCAGACTCTTGGCCAAGGTCGATCGCCTCTGGAGCTTCGGACTGCATTCGAAATGCAAGCTCGTAGCTGGCGATCCGGGCTTCCAGTTCGGTTTGTTCGGGGTGCTCCTTCGCATAGCGATCATTCAGTTGATTCAAAAATTCGAGCTTCGAGAGTTGGCGTTTTTGCGTGTATCCTTCTGGTGTATTCAGATAGGGAATCGGCTGACTCCCTTCGCTCAGACGAATGCCCTGATGCACCGCAGGCATAAATCCAGCACCCCAATTGCGAGGGCCATTGACTACCTGCGAATTGTTGTCCTGCATCACGACAAAAGCCGGCAAGTTCTCATTTTCGCTGCCAAGTCCGTAGGTGACCCAACTCCCAAGTGAAGGGCGACCGCTGAGAATCGAACAGGTATTCATCTGACAAACGCCAGCCGAGTGATTGATGCCTTCAGCCACACAAGATCGGATCACAGCCAGATCGTCAGCGCACTCGGCAATGTGCGGCAACCAGTCCGAAATCCACAATCCGCCGTTCCCATGCTGAGCCCAGTTCCGCTTGCATTCGAGCAAAGGCGACTTCATTTCTCCCATGGCGGTGATAACGGTACCAAAGCTCTCAGGGATCCGTTGCCCGGCTAGTTTGTTTAACAAAGGCTTGGGATCGAACAAATCAAGATGACTAGGGCCACCTTCCATAAACAAAAAGATGACCCGTTTTGCAGTCGGCCTGTGATGTGGTTGCTGGCCAGACAACGCATTGGAATTACCGATCATGCCGGCCAGAGCCAATGCGCCGAAACCGGAACCGCTGCGAGACAAGAATTCGCGACGTGTTGAAGGGATAGGGATGTGATGATTCATCTAGTTTTGATACAAAAATTCATTGGAGTTTAATAGCACATGACAGAAGTCAGCGAGCGCTGCTTCGTCTGGTGAAAGATTGATCACTTGCATTCCGCGACCATGAATATGGAGTCTGTCAGCGACGCTGTTTCGCATCACTCCGGGGACCCTTTCAAACTGCCAGTAACCGATGGAAGCGGGATGAATATTTTCGACTGCATACAAAATGGCATCCGCATTCAGTGAACTTCCTGTCAAGCGAACATCATCGATCAAGCCATCGAAACTCTGTGGATCATCAGCGGTGAAGCCACCAAAGGTCAGCGGTAGACTATTCTTCAATCCCTCTACGATGTTATGTGGGACGGTTACCGACAATAATTGTTCATCATCGTTGGATAGATCTTTCAAGTGAAAGGTAACCGTGCCTGCATTCCCGTCGCGCGGCAATCGATAGCTTGCTGCTGCGTAGTAGGGGGTGTTGAGTTGAATGTGCTGGTCCGAGAAAATAGCCGCCTCGCCAAGAACGCCGTCAGCCTTCATTCCTACCATCTGCATCACCAGTGTCTGCGGCTTTCGACGCGAACCTGCTCCCGTCACGCCAAACCGCCAGCCCACACTCTGGAGCGATCCATTCCACTTGGAAACCAATGTCCTGACTGCACCTGATTTTGCAATGGACCGTAGCTCGAAAAAGCATTCAATGGTGAACTCCTTGCAATCTAACGATGCTTCATCGGGGACTGCCATCCGCAATGACGATGGGCTCATATCAAACTTAACTCCTTGTCCATCGCGGTACGGCAACTTGGCCGTTTCCACAGAACCGTTCCAAACAGCTGAATCTCTTTCTTCTATTTCGGTTCGCTGCCGCTCGACGAATGCCAACGACGCTTTTAGCTCAGTTAACGTTGGCTTGCGTCCGTAAACGCGCCGCCAAGCCAGTTCAACTTGTAGTGAAAGATCGCTTGCTTCGGTGCGCAGTTGCGCCGCTAGCTTTCTACCAAAACCAAGCATTAGGTCACTGTTGAACATCAACAAGGACTGCACCGGAGTTGTCGTCGTGTTCCGTGTGGAGTTGCTGGAGAAGAATTGCGGCAAGTCAAAGCTATTCAGCAATTGATCAGGTGAGTTCCGCATGACTCGCGTATAGATGGTGCGGTAGGGGGAGTCCGCAAGTTGAACTGCATCTCCAGCGTAGTCTTTCAGGCCGCCAGTTGCCAACAGCAAGGAATCGCGAATCTGCTCCGCCGATAGTCGCAACGTATTGCGACGCCAATAAAAATTATTTGCTGGGTCCACCTGGGAAAACGTTTCGAACTTCGTATGGTCTGTCGATTGACGATAAGTGGCCGAAAGTAAGATGAGTCGATGCAGTGACTTGAGGTTCCAGCCATCGTCAATAAACTTCTTCGTCATCCAATCCAGCAATTCAGGATGGCTTGGGGGACCACCCAAGCGTCCAAAATCGCTAGGGTTTTCTGCGAGCCCGCGACCGAAATGACTTTGCCAAATGCGATTGACGATTACCCGCGTGGATAGCGGATTAGTGGGGTTCGTCAGCCACCTCGCGAGTGCACTGCGGCGACCGGTTGTAAGTCCCGATGTAGCGGGAACAATATCCATCGGCTCGAGATTGAGGATCGAAGGCACTCCGGGCTCGACAATCTCACTTGTCCGTTTCGGCATTACCGTGCTTGGAGCAGTTGGTCCAACATCCGATACGGCCATCGCCACAGGAAGCGAAGTTGGCTTGAGACTATCAAACTCTTTCAATTCTCGACGCAATGCGACCAGCTTCTCTTTATCTGCCGCTAATAAATACTGATCCAGTCGTTCGTGCTCTGACTCGACCTGGCGCTGGACAAGGTAAGCTAACTGCTCTTCGGCAGGAGAGCGTTGATCGCCGGACTTTCTGGCAATAGCGATCAAATCGCCTGGGAATCGGTCGATCGCAATGTCGCGATACTTGTCACGGTAAGGTTGTTCGATCGCGACGATTTGATCGCGCAAACTCTTGGTTTTCTCTTCCCAAGCTGCGAGCTTGGCTTGGAATTCAGCAACGCTCGCTGCATTGGCAATAATGGTGTCTCGCGGCATGATCGGTGCCAGAAATGCTTGCAGCCGCAGATAGTCTTTTTGTAGGAGCGGATCGAATTTGTGGTTATGACATTTCGCACACTGAAGCCCCAAACCTAGAAAGACATCGGCGGTCGTATCGGTAACATCTTCTAAAATCGTTTTCCATTGAGTTCGCGCGTCACGGATATTCCACTCGTAAACCCAATGCCTCAAGTAACCTAAAGCAATTTGGGCATCCGTATCTTCTGGAAACAGCTCATCCCCCGCAATCTGCTCTTGCACAAAACGATCGTAGGGCTTGTTTTGATTGAAGGAACGGATGACATAATCGCGGTATCGCCATGCATTAGGCCGAAAGTCATCAGCTCGATAACCGTCGCTGTCAGCGTAACGAACGAGATCTAGCCACTGCCTAGCAGCTCGTTCGCCATACCCTTTGGAATCAAGCAATCGATCAACAAGTTTATCATATGCTTCCGGCGAATCGTCATGGACGAATGCATCCACTTGCTCGGGCGTCGGCGGCAATCCGATGACATCAAGAGACAACCTCCGGATGAGGGCAAGCTTGGTGGCTTCCGGCGCGGGTTCTAGCCCTTGTGATGCAAGTCGCTCCGCAATAAAGTGATCGATCGGGTTTCTAGCCCAGACTGCTTGTGTGGCATCTAGTTTAGGCAACTCTGCCGCGACGACGGGCGCGATGGCCCACCACTTGCGGTCCTCCTCATCAAACAACTCACGCTGGCGCACAGGCGCTTTGATTTCGGAATCTGGCCAGGGAGCTCCCATCGCGACCCAGCGTGTCAGAATAGCGATTTCTGCGTCAGCAAGTTTTTCGTCGGGGGGCATTTTCATCGACTTGTAGTTGATCGCATCGACCAGCGCGCTTTCGTCTGGTTTGCCGCGAACCAGGGCTGGCCCTGATTCTCCCCCCTGCAACAAGGCCGCTAAAGAATCAACCTGAAGATCGCCGTTGGCTTGATCGCCACTGTGGCATTCGTAGCATCGTCTGGCCAGGAGCGGGCGCACTTCGTTTTCAAAGAACTTTGCCTTGTCCGGTGAAACATCTTGCGCACTCAAGATTGAGTTTGATACGCAACATAGCATCGACCAGAAAGACAGGAAGCCGAACACGAGCCAACGGCCGTTATTGGAATCGTATTGCAAGCAGATGTGTGAGTGACGGTTCATTCGACTTTCTCTTTCAGGGGAGGAAGTCCGACG
>CAITIF010000571.1 GCA_903892365.1 uncultured Pirellula sp.
CAGCAGCCTTCTAATCGGGCGAAAGGGGAACCACCCTTTTTGCGTCCTTGCTCGTAAACTCCACCTTCATCCTGAGTTCCTGGGGAATGAGCCATTTCAGGATCATCAATCAGAACCCATTCCACTTGGTAACTAGCGGATGGATCCGCGTGGCCAATCAGATCAGGACCACCGCGAACCGAGAGCATTTCTAACTTTCCGCCTTCGACTAATTTCCCTGGAGTGTTGGGAACAAATCGATAAAAGCCCGCTGGAGTTCGATCCTCGGTCTCGTAAACAATTCCGGTCTCTGGGTTAACTGCCACCGCCTCATGGACGAACCGTCCCATGGCTTTTAACGGTACAGGTTTTGCGATGCCTTGGGCGGGAACATCAAAAATGTATCCGTGTTTTTGAGCTAGTTCCAAAACCTTTCCATCTTCTTGTTTTGAGCCATTCTCTGCGACCGATTCTTCACAGCTCAACCAAGTCTTCCAAGGCGTTGGCCCCCCAGCACAGTTTTTAAATGTGCCTGCTAAGCTTGTCCATGCATCCATCCACTTTCCGTTTTTGGCGTCGAACAAGAGATTGGTGCAACCACCAGCAGCAAATGGATCGTAAGCCGATGCGAATCCATCTTGAGTAGATCGGGCTGTGCTTAGTTCATGGTTCCTGCACAGCGTCAAAATTCCTTCGTTTTCATCGATGACCGCCATTCCATCGTGCGCACCTGGTGTTGGGCGACCGTCCGAGAGCGGGTCCTGTGTCCATCCAAAGGATACGTATCGAAAACCTTCGGGCAACTGAAGAAGCTCTAGACCGGTAAATTCGTCCTTGACGGGACGCATCGATGGCACGTTAGAGTCATTTTTGCCGCTTGCGAAATTGGCGAACGCATCTGAAACCGACCATGACCCTAGAACAGCAGCCGCCCCAGCGAGAAACGGCCGACGGCCCAACCAATCTTGTTCGCGATTCATGTTGGCTTCCAATTAGATTATTTTGATTTGAGGAAAGTGCTGAACGTTCATAATGACTAAGAGTCGGCACAGAACACCGACTCAAACGTACAAAATATGACTTACACGTGAAATATAACCGACCCAAACCGTTAAGACTGTGCAAAGAATTAGATGCTGAAAAGCTACTTCGCCTTCTTCGGTATGACCAAGCGATGAATTTGGGTCCCAATTGCGAAACCGATATGGTTCAAGTCCGATTCGATCCACCGAATTTTATTCACCGCGTTGCCCATCTTCGTTGCGGTCCATGTCTTTCCACCGTCGGTTGTTTGAAAGCCGTTTGGAACCGCTCCAACCCAACCCGTCTCTGAATCCAGGAATGCAATTCCAAACTCCCGCACTTTAGGATCATTGACTAGCGGAAGTTCCTCCCATGATTTTCCTCCATCGATTGTCTTTGCCACAAACCTCTCGCTCACTTTCGAATCGGGATTGTAAGACTGGATGGTGACATAGCCCGTCTTGCGATTCGGAAATGAAATCTTCCAGGTCAGTTCAAATGGTCGCGCCGATTGCCAAGTTTTTTGCCAAGTCTTGCCACCATCCGATGTCGACAGAATCAGAGCATTCGATTGCGACACGTCAGCATGCGAAGCCGCCGCAACAATTCCTTCGTTACGATTAAAGAAATGAACGTCAAAAGCCATGGCAGCATCTTTGGGAAGATCGACCTGCTGCCATGTTTTGCCAAGATCATCCGATTGAATCATCGCGGCTGGCCCCCCGACTCGGCCAACCCCCAGGATTCTGCAACGCGTCTCGAGCACGCCGGCGTTGACGAACGGTTCACGGATCACCTGAAGAGCGCATAGCCCTACCACTGGCGGGCCTTCCATCGTGGTAACAGCCGTCCAAGTCGTACCGCCATCGTGCGTTTCATAAAGAGGTACGGAATCAGAAACATTCGGAAAATAATCCGGGCCTATGTTTCCGGCAAAACCACGCTGTTCATCCACA
>CAITIF010000572.1 GCA_903892365.1 uncultured Pirellula sp.
CTTGGGATCCGTCAGTTCGAGCACGATTGGCTCTGGGTTCACTTTCAAGGTTGTTAGCTGCTGAAGTCGCAGAGAAAAATTGAGTTCGCTATCTCGAAAGTCGGTTGCCCAACCACCGCCGCGTCCATAGCCGTGCGATTCGTACTTGATTCGAACGAAGGTAAAGAGTTCTTTTTCAAACTTCGGATTGATCGGCCAAGTCGGTACGTTCCCTCGCCCTTCGCTTCGCCAATCGCGTTGCCTGCCCCGTCGTTGTTGGGCTAACACACAAAGAGACAAAAGCACGACAAATGATATTGTCCAAACGAAGATTCTGTTGCTACGAGAAGGAATCAATTTCACGGCGAAACGCCTTCCTTGGTGGATTGCACAGCTTGCGACTCCAACTGTTTACGTATCTTGGCCAAAAGCTTCAATGCCTCAATGTAACGTGGGCTCTCTTCCAAAGCCAACAAAACTTGCCTTTTGGCTAGGTCGAGCTCCTGGTTGCTCTCATGTGCTAACGCCATCTGATAATGCACTACCGCAGGATCGATGGGGCCTAGCTGCAAGCATGCTTGCAGAGCACGAATCGCAAGGGTTGAATTCTCCCGTTGGAAAGCCGCTTGGGCTCGTGCCGTCTGAACGTCTAATCGCAGTGGGTCGATCTCTATCAACCGCTCGCACCAAACCAACATGGATTCGAAATCCTCGCTCTGGCGATCGATTTCAAGTAGGCGAAGAAGCGCCTGCCGACAATCAGCAGAAAGACTGGCTAACTGAACCCAAGCAAGTCGTTCCTGCGGCAAGTCTTCTTTGGCCCGATGAATCGTCGCCAGCATCGCATAAACCCCTTCATGCGATGCATCGGATGGTAATAGCTTTTGCAATCGCAACGCTAGCTCCCAAGCCTCGTCCCACTTCTTGCTTGTGATAAGGCTCTTTACCTTCATACGCATCGCATAAACGGAATCAGGGTGCGATTCAAGCCAACTTGCCATGTTCGCGCGATCTTCCTTTGAAGGCTTGGTCAGATCAACTTCGTTTGCATAACGCTGGGCCTTGTCGGATGCAAAGGCAAAGAACTCTGCATCCAAAGCATCCAAAGAGCCGGGTGCTCGACGAAGCGCCTCGTCGGCAGGCATGCCAACCGAGAGATCTTCCAACAGTCGAAGCAAGTTCTGCATTCCATACTTTTCGATCCAATACTCGACAGCCAACGATGCTTCGTAGTAGGCAAACTGAAGATGCAAGGGAGATTTGGGTTGCAGGAATGCACTGCTCAACTGGCTCATCGGGACGAAATCGTCCCCTAGAATCATTTCTCGGTAGGTTTCATTCATCGATTGCCCCCAAACGGAATTTCGCTGTCGTTCTTCGTAAACCGAAATCCCCTCGGAAAGCCATCGCGGCATCTTGTTCTTGGTCTTTTGCAGAGTGACCACGTGGCAGTATTCATGCCACAGTACCGCTTTCCAGTTCGAGTCGACCTGTAGTGCTGCTGGTGAATTCGCCGTAATCAATCGGCCGAAGCAAACCCCTAAGAAGCCTTCGCCCCCCGGCAGGCCAAAGGTACGAATGGCGAATTCTTTTTGCCGTGGAAAGATCTCGACGTAAATCGGCTCGACCAACTTCGCATCGTACTTTTCCGTCAAGACCCTTCGTGCTTCACTCAATAACTCAACCACCTCCTGACCGTAGATCTTTGCTTCCTTCTGGTCCATGCGAATCACGAAGCCTTCCGTCTCGATGGTATCAAGCTTTTCGAGCTGAGCTTGCAACTGTTGGAGATTAAAGATCGTTACATCGTACGGGTCCTTGGTTCGCACTTGATTGATCTGATCCCATCCTGAATCCAGCTCTCCAAGTCGTAACAAGTCTTGTGCCAGTTGCCCTTGAGCTGGGACGTACGAAGGATCCATTTGAAGCGCGCGACGCTGGTAGTCTGCCGATTCGGAAAATCGATAATGCATCGACAACTGTTTACCGATTACAAAGTCTACTTCCGGGTTCAAGGCCCATGGTATCAAGGCCTTCCGTCGAAAATCACCCTCGTCCGTATATCTCCCTTGAAGATGTGCAATCGCAGCACGCAAGGCCCAAAGTTTAGGTAAGCTGCCGTTGATACGTTCGACTTCATCCAAGATTGTTTTAGCTTTCTCGTAGTCTTCAGCGGACAGTAGAGCCTCTGCTTGGACGATAAGGCTTGGAACGTAACGCGGGTTCCTTGCAAGCGATTGGTTCAAAAATCCATCTGCCTTGTCTGGATCGGTGGAGCTCCAAGCTCTTGCAAGCAAGCACAAGATTTCTGGATCCCCGGCGTCGATTTCAAGAGCCTTTGCAAGCGATTGCGATGCAACCTTGTCGTCATTTTTGTTGAGCGCCAATCTCGCCGTAGCCAAGTGAGCTTCTACCAACTTCGGATCGTTCTTGATGGCTTGATCGAAGTAGTTTTTGAGAACTAGTTTGGGGTCCTCTCCCTGCAGCAGCAAATACTCACCGACGGGAACAAGGTCCGATCGGTTTCTCATTCTCCATGTTGCTCGCTCGAACAATGCCTTCAGGTAGCTCAACTGATCGAGTGCATCGCTAGCGCGATTGTTCATTCGATAAACGAGAACCCCAATCAGCCGCAGCCGAATCGAATCGGGAAACTTTCCGATGGCCTTTTCATAGGTTTCTAGCGCAGATGCGTAATCGCCTGTCGCCAATCGTGATTCGATCAGCATGCGATGCCAAATATCATTCCAGATTCCGGTTTCAATCTGGGTCTGAGCAAGTTTGGCACAAGCGGAGTAATCCCCTTTTTGGAAATGCGATTGCAGATCATCGAGATCCGATGCTTGCAGAATTCGCAAACCTGGGGCGAAGAAGAAAAAGAAGCAACCAAGCAGTTGAAAGCCACTCGCTAAAGCTTTTCCACCATGGCTTACGCGCAACCCAAATGTCTTCCATCTTTGATTAGCTGGCTTCAGACTCTTCAAACAACGCACCTCAGTTCAAGGAAACTTGACGATTTCGTCAGAAACCACGCGTGGGTGGCTCCGGAGAAATATGATAACACGCCGGAAAGCGTCAAGTGTCGCTTGAAGTGGGCAAACCGAGCTACAAAATCTCAGCGAATAGGCTGGCTTGGTTGAAAATCAGAGCGAATAGCCTCTCAGGAACTCTCGCGTCAGCAACAGTCGATTGCCTGCGAAGAAATCTAATCGACTTCGCCACGATTGAACTTGTTGCACGGATGCGGGTTGGCGCGTGACTGCAACAATCATTTGCTGAATAAAGAGATTTGGGTTGTTGCCTGCTCGGTCATAGAATGCCGGACTTGCCAATACTTGTGCCCGCATTTCGCTTACGGAAATCGAACCGCTTGCTAACTGCTGAGTCCACACTTGGGCTTCACTTACGGATGGGGCTCGCCCCAAGAACTGCTGGAAAACTTCTGTTACCGAGTTTTGGTTCGGATAATAAGTTCCGAATGCTGGAACCATGGTCGAAGTGTAGTTTGGTGTTGCCTGCAGACGCAAGTCGTACGATTGAGTTGCTCCGGTCAACGGTACGGGGATATCGAAGGACGTGTAGCCTACGATTTGCTGATATGAATTGTACAGGGTTGCAACCAATCGATATCGATCGTTAGGGGCCACAAAGCGAGGGTCGAAAGTGATGGCGAATGTGTAAGGGCCTGGGCCCGTCACTTGTTTGTAGTCATTTCCGCCCGAGGCTTGCAGGTAGGGCTTGCTCGAGTTCTGCAACTCCACTTTGAGACTTCCTTGCGAGGTTGATAAACCCATTCCATCCACAAAGACTCGTCCTGATACAAGATTGGTGGTCGCTACTTGCTGCGCAATATTGAGGTCGTAGTTCCTTAGCTGCTTACTGAAGGCTTCCAGCACAACCAACCTAACCACGCCGAATGCATCCGCCCTTCTGCCAATCTCTTGAATCAAGTCGATGTTTCTACCATTGACGTAGCCAACCTGGGCCCCTCCGACTGAAACAACAATATCTCCTGATTTCAACCCTGATCGTTCTGCAAGTCCACCGGAGACCACTTGCTGAATCAGAACGCCATTGTACGTACTTTGTAGGTAAGCACCCAATTGCCACCCAGGACGGATGTAAGCTGATGGTAGATTAACGTCTGTAGAATATCCAGTCTGTGGAACTTGAACGATAGCACTGGAGTAATAATTCCCCCACTCGCTACCGTAACCATTGCTCATATAATCGCTAGGAGTA
>CAITIF010000573.1 GCA_903892365.1 uncultured Pirellula sp.
AAACCAAAGAAACAAACTGACTAGCTTTTTCATTGTGTGATTCCTTCGTTATCTTGGAAAGCTTGGTCTTGCTCCAAGCCAATTGCCATCGCATGCCGAATACTGGCCCATTCATCCAATCGTTCTTGTTGCTTGGCAAGCGCATGAACTTCCGCCGTGTGGTCGCGTTGTTCTTTGAGCTTCTCGAGCGACTTGACCGCTTGTTGTGTTTTTAGGAGAGTGAACTCGCGGCGTTCCAATTCTTGTTTTAGTTTGCTTTGATGGTCGGCGATTTGATCGAGCTGAGCAGCCAAAACCATTTGAAATCGCTGGGCATCTAAGATCTGGTGTAAGTTTACAGCACCATGGCTAGCCTGTTTCCGGTACTCATCCATTTCCCGATTAGATGCGTGGATCTCATTCTCACGTTCGGTAAGCTTTGCAATTGCGTTACGAACGTCCTGGACTGCTTTCGCAGCCATGTCGCGATCCCTAATTCGCAACTTCAGTAGCGTAGCTAATCGGAACGTTGCCATGATGGATTACGCTGCCCTCGTTTGTGGCATTGCACCCGAAGCATTGGAATTGTTCGCGATCGCGCCGTTGTTCGGAGCCGCGGGTGCGTTGATTGCTAATGCAAGTTGCGTCAGTTGAGATAATGTGGTTTCCCAAGGGACTAATTCATGTTGTCCCTGAGCCAGGAAGGCTTCGATGGCCGGCCTCAGCTGGATCGCGCGGTCGATGCTGCCATTGCTGCCCCGTTGGTACGCGCCAATGTTGATCAAGTCTTCGTTCTCTTTATAGAGTGCCATCATGCTGCGAACGGAATCTGCAGCCGATCGCATGTCTCGGGTGATCAGTTGCGACTGCAGTCGGCTTAAGCTTGGTAGTACATCGATGGCTGGGTAACGTCCTCGCGACGCGATGTTTCGCGATAAGTGAATGTGTCCATCGAGAAGTCCTCGCAAGGCATCGCTGATGGGTTCGTTGGTGTCGTCCCCTTCCACCAGAACCGTGTAGAGAGCCGTAATGCTTCCGCGTTGATTGATACCTGTTCGTTCTACCAGTTGCGGCAGCATCGCGAACACGCTGGGTGGATAGCCGCGGGTCGTGGGAACTTCGCCAGCGGCCAGTCCAATTTCGCGTTGCGCCATCGCGAAGCGAGTGACCGAGTCCATCAGAAGCAGAACATTTTTTCCTTCATCGCGAAGTGATTCGGCGATTGCAGTCGCTGTTTTTGCTGCCAAAATTCGCTTGGGTGCAGGTTGATCGCTGGTGGCTACCACCGTAACGCTTTTCGCGCGTCCCTCTTCCCCCAGGTCGCGATCCAGAAATTCTCGCACTTCGCGGCCTCGTTCGCCAATCAAAGCAATCACCACACAGTCCGCTTGTGTCCCGCGGGCTAGCATACCTAGCAGCGTGCTTTTCCCCACGCCCGAGCCCGCGAAGATCCCCACTCGCTGGCCGTATCCAATGGTAAGGAAGGAATCAATGGTTCGGACTTGTGTTGGCAAGATCTTGTCGATCGGGGGACGTGTCAAAGCTGGCACAGGTGGTGCATCGCAAGGGACTTTCATACCGAAGGGCAGACTTTTCCCATCGTCCATCGGAGTCCCCGTTGCATCCAACACGCGTCCGATCAGTTCTGGGCAAACATTCACGGAACGGTAGGTTTGAAACAGTTCCACCGAATCACCCTGGCCAACACCGTCAAAGTTATCCAAGGGCGCAAGGATGGTTCTGCCGCCATCGAAACCGATAACTTCCGCGTTGAGCGAAGCTTGATTTCGACGATGGATCCGAACCAGCGATCCAACCGGGACAGGCAGTCCATCAACAACTACTGTGGTACCTCGAATGCTGCGCACGTGTCCGGTGATTCCATAAGGCACGATACGTTGTAAGCATTGTGTCCAGTGCTTGCTGCGCGGGATGCTGGGGAAGCCGGCGGAGAGCCGTTGTATTTCAGGTGAAGTTTGTGTTGATTCCACCATGATTCAAAGTAACTCTTCTGTAAGCCGCTTCAATTGTGTCTGCATCGAACGATCGATGGTCGAATCCGCTGTTTGCAAGATGACTCCAAAGCGACCGACGGAAACGTCTTCCGTCACTTGGATTTCCATCGACGGCTTCATGTCTTCAACTAGATCCGTTAGAGCGCTTGAAAGCCTTTGAGCATCTTCGGGGTGGATCCTGAGTTGGATATGCCGTTGCGACTGAACCATACGCACAGAATCCTCGATCCATTCGATCAGGATGGTTGGGTCCGATTCAATTTGCCGGGCAAGTAACTTTTCGGCGATCGCAATGGACAGTGTTATTGTTTCGTGCTGCCATTGTCGCAACCAACCTTGCGTTGCCACTTCCAAATCCTCGCACAGAATTCGAACACTGTTGGCTGCATCTTGAACTCGTTTCTCGGCAATTTGCGAAGCCATTTGCATGGCCAATCGCTCCACATGCGATTCACCGCCACGAATCCCTTCATCGTGGGCGGCAGCCTTCATTCGGTCCGCTTCGACTTGGCTATCGCGCAGGATCTGCTGAGCCTGTTCGCGTACGGTATCGATGTACTGCTTCGCTCGCGATGCAACGTCTTCCCAATTGAACACTTCCGTTTGAGCCGTGTTGACTCCTGGAGGTAAGGCTCGAGATTTGAAAACGCTGGCCATGATTTCAGTTCAAGTTCCGGATGGCGGTGTAATGCATTGTTGAAGAGGGGGCTGTGTTTAAGCAGCCGCCGTAAAGGTGGCTAGTTCTAAGGCTTTGATCTTGCCCTTTAGGAAAAGACTCTCAGCCGTTTCTAGAATGGTTCGTTGTGCGTTGTCGATGTCTCGCAATTGAATTGGGCCTAGATTCGCCAACCGGCTGCGCAGCCGCTTGATATCTTTGGGCGGAATGAGTCGCTCGACGCGGTTCACCAATGGCTTGCTCGCACCGCTGATCGCTAAAAGAACCAGTTGCGGATCGCACGCGTGAAGGACGGTCACAAAGTCTCGATCTGACAGCTTTGCCAGTGCGTCTAGCGATGGCCCTTCCGATGCTTTAGGGCTGCTAGGCGAGAACCGTTGGGCCCCAGCGTCATTGTGTGGGTCTTTCAACTCGCGGGAAGAAATTGCGCTGGCGTCGTTTTTCGCGGTCGTTTTGGATTTGCCCGCAATAGGGAGCAGAATAGGATCCTCAAAGACATCGTCGTAGGAGGAACTATGTGCGGCGGGGTCTGAAGGTTCTTGCGCCGAATTCGCGGCGACCGGAGGGGTTGTAGGGACTTGCGATGAAAAATGCGAAGGGGACCAACCCAGTCGGCTGCCAAGCAGCGGATTGGATTGAGCCACCGCATTGAGCCAAATACTCTTTTGCGATTCTGGCATGCCGGCAAGGATGGCTTGCAGTCTGGAAAGACCTTCCGAACTCGCTTGCAATTGAGGCTGGTGGTGGCCAATTTTACGTTCAATTTCTTGCTCAATATCCTTCAGGATGGCTGCATCCGTCATGTGAAGATGCGGCAGGGCTGCAAGGGTCGCTCCAGCAACTTCGATTGGCAAAAGTTGGACTACGGATGTCGCGCGATCGACAGATAGGTGATTGATCACGGTCGCAATCACAATGGGGCGTTCGTTGTGAAGGATGTCGGCAAATGTT
>CAITIF010000574.1 GCA_903892365.1 uncultured Pirellula sp.
CAAAAAATCTGCGGACCTTGCTAGAATCAAAACGTTGGAACGCATCAAATACATTTGGCCGAGCGGTCGCGCTGATTTTCTGCGGCTTCAATTTATATTCATGCAATGCATGGATTCCTTGATTGTGGAAGCGATTGAAAACAAAAATGTTGAATTAGCGGACTCGCTGATACGCGTAGCTCACCGGTGCGTGCCCACGGATATAGAATTCCCGATTTTGTTTGTTCCGAAGGCTGACAAGTATCTGGGTTCGGAAATCGCCGACCGTTGGTTCAACCTGTTTTACGAGCCGATGCTGCTCCATCTCGAAGAATTCCCCGACGATCATTTGGTTGGCAATAACACCGCTTGGCTTGCTGCTTCCTGCAATCGCAATCTGGAAAAAGCAAAGCAGCTTTCCGAAAAGGTGACGGCGACCGAGCCGACATCAACTTATTTGGATACGCTTGCCGAAGTAGAGTATCGCCTCGGCAACGTGGACCGAGCGATTGAGTTATCGGAACGGTGCCGAATCTTAGAACCGAAATCTCAGCATCATCGTGATCAGTTGAAACGCTTTCACGAGCGTCATCCGTGAGAAGGCATTCGATGACAGTTGGCTTAAAAATTACTGGCGTTTAACAACTAAACACAGAGGCGATCTCTAGAATTTGCGTTTTTAGAAACGCAGAGCTTTGACGAGCCGCGAACGAGTTCGTTCAAGGTTTCTGCGTTCTGTTTTTTCGACTACACTAGGAGGGTCATGATACGATCCTTTGCTATAATCCGGTCGAATCCCCCCCTTCCTTCATCCTACCTCTCAAAGTGGACGAGATTCTCATGCGGCGATCTTTTTTTGCTGGCCTATTTCGCACCTGTCTCCTTTTTGGATCTTTGGTTTGCATGACGAGTCCATCGACTTTGTTAGCACAGACTTTTTTCATTGGGGGCTATGGACCTGGAGTTTTCGGTAGCACGCTTAGTGACGACGGCAAGATGACCGAGCCCAAGTTGTTGGCAGAACAAGGTCTACCAGCTTTCTTTGCGTTTCATCCCAAATTGAATGTTTTGTATGTGGTAACAGAAAGCTCCAGGAAGGATCCTAAGAATCCCTCGATGGTTGCGGCGTACAATGTCGAGCGAACCAGCGACTCACCAAGCGTGCTCCCTAAATTGACTCGGATCAATTCGCAGGCCATCGATGGCGATGCGTCGTGCCATGTTGCCGTCGATGCTTCTGGAAAATTTTTGGCAGTCGCGAATTACACCAGCGGTTCTGTCTGCTTGTTCCCAGTCGCGGAAAACGGTTCGGTGCAACCCGTTGCCATCAAGATCGACCATAGCGGTGCAGAAGGACCAAATAAATCGAGACAAAAAGAGGCACACGCGCATTGCGTGGTTTGGTCGCCAAATAATCGATTTCTTTTGGTCGCTGACTTAGGATTGGATAAGGTCTTTGTTTATGAACTCGACGCAGCCAAGGGGGTTATTGTTCCTGCCAAAAATGGATCATTCTCTTTGGCACCTGGGAGTGGACCTCGACATCTTTCTTTCCATCCCAACGGCAAATGGGTCTACATTATCAATGAATTGAACATGACCATGACAGTTGCCGCTTGGGATGGTGCCCAGGGCAAGCTTACCGAATTGCAGACGATAAGCACGCTTCCAGCGGATGCGAAAGGGGATAATTTTTCGACCGCCGAAGTTTTGGTTCATCCAAGTGGGAGATTTGTGTACGGTAGCAATCGTGGACATCACACCATTGCGAGTTTCCAAGTGGACCAGACGACTGGCAAGTTAACTTCCACAGGGCATGCATCAACGCAAGGGAAGACACCTCGCAATTTCCGGCTCTCGCCCAACGGCGCGTTTCTTTTGGCAGAGAACCAGGACAGCAATACTGTTTTTTCTTTCCGCGTTGATTCGAAGAATGGCACTTTGGAGCCTACCGGATTCTCGATCAATGCGCCCTCGCCTGCTTGCATCAAATTCTTGGATCGCTAACAAAATTGAATGGATGCCATCATGAGGACTTTCGTTGCGCGGTTGTTTCCCTTGGCTTGCGGCTTGAGCCTGCTGGTTCATGCGAGTTTTGGTTATTCGGATGATTCCAAGGCGTTGCCAGACAAAGTCGAATTCAATCGCGATATTCGCCCGATTCTGTCCGACAGGTGCTTTGCTTGTCACGGGCCCGACAAGAACACTCGTGAAGCGGATGTTCGGTTTGACACTCAAGAAGGGCTTCACGGGAATAGCGACAAGCCCGGTCCGGTGATTCCGGGCAATCCGAGCGAAAGCGAGATGATTCGCCGTATTGAATCGACGGAAGCGGAGCTGCAAATGCCTCCACCCGAGTTTGCCAAAGAAGTGAGCCCGTACGAGCGGAAGCTTCTTCGAAAGTGGATCGAACAAGGGGCACCCTTTGAAGGGCATTGGGCATTTCAGCCCATTCGTCTAACGCCCCCATCGACAACAGATGGAAAACCAGTGGAACGATCGGTCGCTGCGTCTATCGATGCGTACGTCAGGGCTGCGTTGCCACAAGCTGGATTGACGCCGTCAGCGATCGCGGATCCAAGAACGTTGGCTCGTCGCATTGCGTTTGACCTTACCGGGCTTCCAGCGAAAGCGGACTTTGTGGAGCGGCTTGTGCAAGACCCAAGCGATGCAAATTACGAACGACTGGTTCAAGAGCTGATTGATTCGCCACAGTTTGGAGAGAGACTAGCGGTTTGGTGGCTTGATTTGGTCAGGTATGCGGACAGTGTAGGATACCATGGCGACCAGGACGTTTCGGTCACCCCCTTTCGTGACTATGTTGTCCATTCTTTTAATAACAACAAGCCCTTTGATCAGTTTACGATGGAACAACTGGCTGGGGACTTGATGGAAAACGCGACCTTGGAACATCAAATTGCTTCGGGCTACAATCGCTTGGGGATGATGAGTGCCGAAGGGGGAGCTCAGCCTAAGGAGTATTTGTCCAAATACATCTCGGAACGTGTTCGCAATGTCAGTGGGGCGTGGCTCGGAGTTACCTTTGGTTGCTGCGAATGCCACGATCATAAGTTTGATCCTTTCCGAGCGAAGGACTTTTATCAACTGGAAGCGTTCTTTGCAGACATCCAAGAGAAGGGAGTCTACGACGCGGGTAGCAAGACGGAACCGTGGGGACCGGACATTGCTGTCCCGACGATGACCCAAAAGCAGCAAGTAGAAGATTTGACGGCCCGAATGGAAGCCATCAAAAAGCTCCTGGCTACGCCGAGTGAACAGCTATCGCAATCGCAAAGAGCGTGGGAGTCCGGCATGGAAAAATGGACGACTTTGCGACCAACGGATTCGCGTTCAAGCCAAGGTGCTGTTCTAACCACGCTGGAAGATGGTTCGATTTTAGTCAGTGGGAACAACCCCGATACCGACGAGTACTCCCTTGTCTTTCAAGAACTTCCGGCTGAAATTTCCGCGATCCGCATTGAAGTCTTGCCCGATAGCTCATTCCCGAACCAAGGGCCTGGTCGAGCGGGAAATGGTAATTTCGTTTTGACTGAATTGGAAGCGTATTGGCTTTCTGAAGGTC
>CAITIF010000575.1 GCA_903892365.1 uncultured Pirellula sp.
TCTTGAAGGAGGCCGGCGCGAGGCTCGATATCCACACGATCGAAATTGGCGAGAAGCAATATTTGAAGGGAAATCTAGCAGGAATCGAACCTGGCGCCTTTGAGAGCTTGCGCCAAACGAAAGTCTTTCTTAAGGCACCGATCACCACTCCTCAAGGGGGTGGCTTTAAGTCTCTGAACGTAACCACACGGAAGGCATTTGGACTGTATGCCAACATCCGCCCTTGCTTGAGTTACGATCCCTACATTCGCACCAAGCATCCAAAAATGGATGTGGTTATCGTTCGCGAGAACGAAGAAGATTTGTACGCAGGTATCGAACACCGCCAAACCATCGATGTGATGCAGTGCTTGAAGCTGATCACGCGCCCTGGCACCGAAAAGATCGTTCGTTACGCCTTTGAGTATGCACGGGCTTACGGACGGAAGAAGGTGACTTGCTTCTCCAAAGACAATATCATGAAGCTGACCGATGGTCTGTTTCATAAGATTTTCGATGAGATCAGTGCAGAATACCCTGACATTGAGAACGAGCACTGGATTGTCGATATCGGTGCTGCCAAGTTGGCTGACACCCCAGAGGTATTTGACGTCATTGTGATGCCCAACTTGTATGGTGATATCCTTTCCGACGTTGCAGCTCAGATTGCAGGATCTGTCGGGCTGGCAGGTAGCGCCAACATTGGTGACGGATGTGCCATGTTCGAAGCGATTCACGGTTCTGCACCTCGAAGAGCAGGACAGAACTTGGCCAACCCATCGGGCTTGTTCTTGGGTGCTGTTCAGATGCTGGTCCACATTGGACAAGCTGACATCGCCGAACTGGCTCACAATGCATGGCTTAAGACCATTGAAGATGGTGTTCACACTTACGACATCTTCAAGGAAGGGATCTCCAAGGAAAAGGTCGGCACCAAGGAATTCGCCGCTGCGGTGGTCGCTCGCGTTGGGCAAAAGCCAGAATTCTTGAAGGCGGTTAACTACTCGAATGCACCGAAGCGTCCATTAACAACACGACCTCTCCATGTGCGTTCTTCCGAGAAGAAAGAGTATGTCGGAGCTGACGTTTTCATCGCTTGGCTAGGCAAGACGAATGACCTTGCTGCAAAGCTGCAGCCGCTAGCCGGTGACGGAATGGAACTGGAAATGCTCTCCAACCGTGGTATGAAAGTATGGCCAGGCGGAATGGAAGAGACATTCTTGGTAGATGTGTTCCGTTGCCGTTTTGCGACGCCAGAAAACAGTGGCAAGACAACCACTCAAAAGGCTACGATTGCCTTGTTCGGGCGCATTGCAGATGCTGGCTTGGAAATCGTAAAGCACGAAGGGCTGTTCACCTTTGATGGAAAGCCTGGATTCTCCAAAGGCCAAGGGCAGTAAAGCTTGGCAAAGGTTTGAGTTTATGGAAATAGACCAGCTCAGACACTTTGTGGCCGTTGCTGAATTAGGAAATTTTACGCATGCTGCAAGGCAGGTTGGCTTGTCCCAATCGGCTTTGAGTCGGTCGATGGCCAAGTTCGAAGAGGAGCTTGGCCAACCTCTTTTTGAACGTCAATCACGCGGAGTTTCGTTGACGGATGCCGGGAAGCTTTTGTTTCCAAAGGCAAAACAAATACTGACTCTGGCCGCCGAAGCAAAGTCAGAGATCAGTGACGATGGCCAAACAGGTAGGATTCGCGTCGGTGCGATTCCTACCATTCTGCCATACTACCTTCCGCCCTTGCTGCGACAATTTAGCGATCGCTATCCTGCCGCCAAAGTCATGGTGCGCGAGGAAACGACGGAAGGTCTGCTGAAGGCGATCACCGACGGTGAGTTGGATCTTGCGATCATGGCGTTACCGTTGTCTGCCAAGTATCTAGACATCGACGAGCTCTTTGAAGAAGAGCTGATGTTGGTGCTCCCTGCGGATAGTCCGCTGGCAAGCAAAAAGCAGATTCGGCTTTCCGATATCGAATCTATGCCTTTCGTTTTATTGAACGAAGCTCATTGCTTGACGGACAACATTGTTTCTTTCTGTCGGCATCGTGCTTTTGATCCTGAGGCCGTCGAACGAACGAGTCAGCTTGCGACGGTTCAAGAGCTTGTTTCGCTCCATCATGGAATCAGCATGGTGCCAGCGATGGCGGCGGAATTGGACTCCAGTCCGCGTCGCGTTTATCGCTCGCTGGTCGGCGTTAA
>CAITIF010000576.1 GCA_903892365.1 uncultured Pirellula sp.
AAATGGAGCCAGACCGACATCCAATTACGTGAGAATTTCCAGCCCCTGATGGCTTCCAGGAACCCACCAGCGACCCCGACAGGGCTATGAAAGATCTTCGCGATCTCCGCAAAAAACCATTGCACGTTCCGCTTGAACACAACCGATTTCGGGCTCGGCTTGCGACTTGATTTTTTCCGCCGTCGTCGCTTTTCTGGCGAAGATTTCGTTTCATCTAAAACGCGTTCGGTCTTTTCCAATCCTGGCTCTTCCGTCATTTCGACACCGCCTCCTCAAACGAACCAAAGTCTCGTTCACGCTCGGGTACGCTTAAGTACAAAGTCGGCAATCCACTCAACCAATTCCATGTTATGGCAATCAAAGGAAAATCCGGGTTCACGAACTCAAAGGGAATCGGCTCAAAAAAGGCAGCTACTAACTGATCGAGGTTCATGGTCAAAAAAGCACCAACCAAAATCATGGAAATACCGACTTGCAGATTCCATCCGTACCACGTCTCCGTTCGCTCGCTCCAGTAAACAAGAAGGGTCCATGCGAGCGACCGCACGGTTACCCACACAATCAAACTGCAAACCACGGTGCCAATAGAAGCAAGCAAGTTCCTCCGCCGTGCAAGAATTAAAAAAGCCGCGAACCCCAGAAAAGTGATGGCACTGTCGTAAACGCGTTGGCTGCCAAAATGCTCCGCAACCCCCAGCCCAAAAAAAACGCTGTTGTTATCGCGAATATGAAATAGTCCCAAAGTATCCGCGAGTCCGGCCGTCAATCGCACGGCAGTTGTTTCCAAGCGATCGAATTGCCCAGCCATGGAAAGATAAGCAATGGCCGCCGGTAGGCTCCATGCAATTCCAAGTCCAGGACCGTAACCCCAATTTTCTCCATGAACTCGCAAAGCACCCCAGCCCGCGATGACAAGTCCAATCGCCAAAGCGATCGTTCCCGCAGGCAATGCATCTGATGCCGAAAGGACAAGAATCATCACCATGATTGCCAACGACCATAAAACCAGCCCCAGAACTAAACGCCAGCCTGTGACCAAACCAACCCAACGAACTCGAGCCAAAGAGACACAAGTCCCAAGCAGTAAGCAGCCCATCAATATCTGATTATCGATTTCTACAAACCAATTTTTGCAGAAGGAAAAATTGCTGACTACAGCGAGCACGATTAGACAAACAGCCACCAGCTCGATCCAAACACCGCACCATTTCGGTTGGGGGATTTGATCCGCTTCATTGGGGTCGTTAAGTTCCACCGCGACAACGGGAACAATTTTTCGCTTGCGTTGTTCCATAGGTTTGGAAATATATTTCTCAATCCGAGTTTTGGTTTCCGAAAAAGTGCCTAAAACTTAGCTGCGAAATCTTTCAACGAAAAGGCTCAGCCTGAAACGCGATCCATGCCACAACTACTTGATATAGTGTACTTCATTGCCATCGTTTGCGCCAGTCCTTGGATTGCTTGGCGTTCGATCTTGTCCGGACGCTATCGCAGGGGGTGGGGACAGCGATTTTTTGGACCCAAAACCAATATTCCTGAAGGACAATCGGTTGTTTGGCTTCATGCAGTCAGCGTTGGAGAAGTTCAAGTTTTACGTACCCTGGTCGAACAATTTGAGAAGTACCGGCCCGACGTTCGACTAGCAATTTCCATCACCACCGACTCTGGAATGGATTTGGGACGGAAACTTTTTGCAAAACATTTCGTGTTCTTTACCCCGATCGATTTCAGCTGGGCCATACGAAATACATTCCAAGTTCTTCATCCGAATTTAATCATCTTGGCGGAGCTTGAAGTTTGGCCAAATTGGGTTTCCCATGCTCAAAAATGTGGTTGCCCCGTTGCCATCGTGAACGGTCGCTTGAGCGAAAACAGCCTTCGAGGATACCTTCGGCTAGGGTCGCTGGTACGATCAACCTTCTCCAAGATCACCTGGGTTGGGGCTCAGTCGGACTCCTATGCCGAACGCTTTCGAAAGATTGGAGTGAAACACAGCCGGGTATCGGTCACTGGAAACACCAAATTTGACGGTGCGTCCGGAGACAAAAATCGACAGGAAGTGCAATCTCTTCGGCAAACTCTGCAGCTGTCGCCAGAAAATGTCGTTTGGGTGGCTGGCAGTACGCAAGCCCCCGAAGAAGAGCTCGTGCTTCGCGTCTTTTGCACATTGGCGAAAACTTATCCCACGCTAAAACTGATTTTGGTTCCAAGGCACCCCGAACGATTTGAAGAGGTCGCCAAGCAAATGGAATCGACCGGCTTCAGCTTGGTACGGAGAAGCCAAATGCGTCCAAACGATGCGATCGG
>CAITIF010000577.1 GCA_903892365.1 uncultured Pirellula sp.
CCTGCAAGTGGCCAACAACGACTACAAGCTAGAACGCCTTAAGGAACTCGAACGACCGCGCCCCGGCCACGCAGATCTGACGGGTGCAATCAAATACCTCGGATCTATTCGCGGAGTTCTCGAACGATCCAGCGCCCGAGAAACCGCCGCTCGCGTTGCCGCCGGCGCCCTGGCTCGGCAACTGCTGTCCCAATTCGGAATCGAAACCATCGGCTATGTTCTGGAACTCGGGGAAATGCCAATCGGACGCGCAGATTCACTGAGTCAGTCCATTGATACACTTCGCCCCATCCGCGAATCCAGCAGCATCTACTCGGTCGACCCCTCGCGCGACCAAGAAGCTCAAAATTACATCGATCGTATGGCGGACGAAGGTGACACCTTAGGGGGAATTATCGAAGTCCGTGTCGACGGACTCCCCTTTGGACTCGGAACTCACGCTCAGTGGGATCGCAAGCTCGACGGCAAACTTGCTCAAGCAGTCATGGCGGTCCAAGCTATCAAGGGAGTCGAAATTGGAATGGGCTTTGAAGCAGCCCGCACCCGAGGCTCCAAAGTGCACGACCCCATTCACTACGATGCATCGCAAAGCCATACGAGTAACCTCGGGTACATTCGCCCGAGCAACAATGCTGGCGGGCTCGAAGGGGGAATGACCAACGGACAATCGCTCATCCTAAGAGCCGCTAAGAAACCAATCAGTACCCTCCGTAAACCGCTCGATTCGATCCGCATGGAAGACAAACAAGCGCATCGTGCAAGCTACGAACGCAGCGACGTGTGCGCTATATCCGCTGCCGCAATTATCGTAGAGCACGTGGTGGCTTTTGAAATCGCATCTGCATTCGTCGAAAAGTTCGGCGGTGACAGCATCGCTGAAATGAAGGCACGTTACGAACTGTTTCAGCAAATGGCCCGAAACCATCCCAGCCCGACCGAGTGATTTTACTCTCGTTCTTAGTGAAACGGTACTAAGCACAAGTACGAGTACGAAAAAACATGTTTGTTACGTTAGCTGTGCAATCGAGCCTAGCGACAAAAAGGGGGATGATAAGGAGGGGAACTTTGATTGTCTGTTCAGCCTACAAACAAGTCCGTTAAGTCGAGCTTAGCGTTAGGCTGAACCATAGGCTGGAGCGTCTCACCCAGGCTGTAGACGCTACGGTGCTGGTAATCTCCTTGGAAAGGCCGGCGATGAACATGAATGCACTGAGATTGAGAATCTACGATCCAATACTCTTGGATGTTGGATTCTGCATAAAGCCGACGCTTAGTTTCCAAGTCGTAACTCAAACTGCTCACGGCAACTTCGATCGCAAGTTGCACGTCGGCCGATTGGGGGTGGCTTGCTCGATAACGTGCTAAACGTATCCACATCAGGTCGGGTTTCGGACGCGATTGCGTTTCCGGCAAATCCAAGCCCGTTTGCGAGGTCACCAATGTTTGCAATGGATCTGCACTTCGTACGGACCAATTGTTCAAATAAGTGATCAAGTCGTCATGAACAGGTCCTGCTGGATTCATTTCAATCAACTCTCCTCGAATGAGTTCGATCTTTCGTTCCAGACGGTCAAACGCTCCGATCTGGACCATCGAGTCGTATTCTGCAAGTGTTAAATGCAGCGATGTTGCCAATTCTTATGTTCCTTTCCAATTGGGATTGAATCTGAGTATCGCTAACTCCAAAGGCTTTTCATGCAAGCACTAAAAAGCCTATGGATGAAAAACAAAAGCAGAATTACGTTCGCGGCTAACCACCGATGCAATAAAGCTTTTTGTTGGAGCGAATCAAAAGCTGACCGTCGCTAACAGC
>CAITIF010000578.1 GCA_903892365.1 uncultured Pirellula sp.
GTACCCGATACATCCTTTAAGGTCAAAGTGATACCATGAATGAGACAAAGCTAACGATTGCCAACTCACTTCAAAATCACTTTGGGATGGCAAGGGTTCGGTCTGATTGCCAATGGTTGGTTCTCTTCTGCTTCTTGCTGGCAGGGATCACAACTCCGATGTCATCGGCGGTAGCCTATGTGCACCCTTTTCATCTTTGTGTTGGCCAAATGACTTGGAACTCCCAGACAGAACGCTGGGAGGTTTCGCTGCGTCTGCATCCACAAGATCTCGAACTTGCGATGACACGCGAGGTTGCTCTGGCGAACCCATCGATCGGTCAAAAATTCAGCGTCGAGGATCAAGACTTCCCTGTGAATGCGACGCTGTATATCAATCAACATTTGTTTTTGCGAAGAACGACTTTGGCAACGACGTTGACAGAATTAACGGCCAATCTCCAAACCGAAGCGAGTGAAGTTACCAATTCGGGAGCAGCAGACAAGTCTCAGCCCGACACAAATCGATCGCAGCTCAAGTGGATTGGAATGGAGCAAGAAAAGGGATGGCTTTGGATTCACATGGAAATGGAATCGCCCGTGTACAATATTGAAAAAGAAAAGCTTTGGATGGTGAACGAGCTGCTGTTAGATCACGTGCCTCGTCAGGAAAATACGATGTCAGTCGATCCTATCCATCAATCAAAATTTTCGATGCAATTCAAAAAGGATCAAAGGATTCGCGAACTTGGTCGAACCCGATAAATCGGACATAAGTCATCAATCGCTGCTACCCAAGATGATTGGCAACTGGAACAATTTGCCGTCGCGAACCACATTCAAAACCACTTGATCACCCGACTTCCGCGTTTCGATCACGCTGAGCAGGTCGTCGGATTTAGTTACTTTTTGGCCATCGATTCCAACGATTAGATCCGACTGCCCGTGATCGACAACTTCTTGTTCGATGGTTAGTACACCACGCCGAACTTTTCGACGTTCGAGCTTGGATCCTCTCAAGCCGGCTCTTTCGGCCGGTCCATTCGGTGTAAGGTTGACCACCAACAGCCCTTTGTCTGTTTCAAAAACTTGCATGATTCCAATGGTAGGCCGTTGTGCGCGTCCCGTTGCGAGCAACTGAGGAACAACCCTTCGTATCGTGTTGATGGGAATTGCAAATCCGATTCCCGCATTGTCACCGCTGCGCGTTGCAATGGCGGTGTTCATTCCAATCAGCTCACCGCGTGAGCTCAAAAGCGGCCCTCCGGAATTGCCTTGATTGAGAGCTGCATCAATCTGAATGATGGAGCGAATTGTGCGACGGGTTTTGGATGTAATTTGCCGATTCAAACTGGAGATGATTCCTGTGCTCATCGTCCTTTCCAGGCCGAATGGATTTCCGATAGCGATAATGTGTTGTCCTACTCGTAGATTGCTCGAATCCCCCCAGACCACTGGAAACAGCACTGATTCTGGAGCCGCAATCTTCAAAACAGCAATGTCGTTATCGGGATCTTGCCCAACCAGCTCGGCCGGAAACGAATCGCCGTTGAAGAGAGTCACATTGATGTCCTTTGCCCCCTCGATCACATGGTAATTGGTTAGAATATGCCCTTGATGATCGAAAACGCTTCCGCTTCCATTGCCTTCGATTTCGGACGCCATCATAAACGCCTCGGGGCGGATTGACCGGGTTGCGATGTTGACAACGCTGCGGTTTGCCTGGTCATAAACAGAGACATTGATGGCCTCTTCCGACGTCATAGCGATAAATCCATCGGGGAATCGCAGCCCCTGTGCAGGTCCACCTCCTGCAGGATTGCCGTTAGGGATTTGGATGAGTTGAGCGATCTCCAAGGCTGACGACTGGTTGGTGTTGTTGCCACCCAGTTCACGGGATGTTGGCGCCGAAGGTGATTGCCCTACCGCCGATAGAAGGCCCCCATTCATTCGAAAGAGAGCACCGCAGAAAAATCCTGCAAAAAGAATAAGGCCCGTCGCAATCGTATTCCGCATTGAAAGCTTCCTCCATGAAAAACCGGTTCATCTCGTCAGCTTGGTGACGAAAACCGTATCCCATGTTAACCTTTCCATTCCTATTGACCACCCTGCTTACACTGCCATTTTCCAATTCGAATTCCCATGACGATTCGCACTCGATTCGCCCCAAGCCCAACAGGCTATCTCCATATCGGAGGGGTCCGCACCGCCCTTTTCAATTACTTGCTAGCTAAACAGGCTGGTGGTCAATTCCTTTTACGCATCGACGATACCGATCAAAATCGGAATGTGGATGCTGCCTTACAACCCATTCTCGATGGATTCAAATGGTTGGGGCTTAGCTGGGACGAAGGGCCAGAAGTGGGAGGGCCGTTCGAACCTTATTTTCAATCGCAAAGATCGGAGCATCATCAAGCAGCGGCCAAGCGGCTGATCAATTCCGGCCATGCCTATTTTGATTATGCGAAGCCTGCGGAACTGGAAGCCCAGAAGGAACTTGCTCAGAAAGAAGGTCGAGCCTTCATTTACGATCGAAGCTTCATGGCCGATACGGACGAGAAAAAAGCCAGGTTTGAAGCGGAAGGACGCCCCGTATCGGTCCGTTTGAAAATGCCTCGCTCTGGCCAGTGCGTTTTTCATGATCTGGTTCGAGGCGAATGTTCCTTTGAATGGTCCGACGAACAAGATCACGTGATTCAAC
>CAITIF010000579.1 GCA_903892365.1 uncultured Pirellula sp.
CGATCGCTACTATCCGGAAATTCGCCGGATGGAACGGACCGTCTTGCTGACCCAACTGGATTCGGCATGGAAAGACCACCTGCTTGCCATGGACCATGTTCGAAGCAGCGTCAACTTCCGCAGCATGGGTCAAATGGACCCGAAAGTAGAATACAAACGCGAAGGCATGCGATTGTTCGAACAGATGTGGATGTCCATCGGTGAACGGATGACCGATGTCATCTTCCGCATGGAAGCGATGGACAGCGATATCGTGGCGGACTCCTGGATCGAAACGAGCGCTACCCACGAATCGTTCGATGTAACGAGCGAACTAATGGCGGAAAAAGAAGCGGATCTCGCTGCTGCAGAACAAGTGAGCACGGAACCTGCTAAGGTCGAAACCATTCGCAACCGTTCAGAACGAGCTGGAAGAAACGATGCCTGCCCTTGCGGATCAGGCAAGAAATACAAGAATTGCTGCATGCGAAAGCAAATCTAAACAAAGCTTGCATCGGTGGAGAGGGATGGTGTCAAGCCAATGTCCCCCACTTTGATATTGCAGCTTCGAAATCCAAAGGAATACGCAAGCCACTTCGTTCTTCCGTATTCCTAATTCGTGCTTCAGGTCCGGATTTGATCGTACTCGTACAGAGTGAAACGGTACTCGTACTCGATCGCTAGTCGATAGATATCGAGTCGTTCTTGGCCAAAGATCGGATCGGTCAGCTGTATCCTTTCGAGTACGAGTACCGCGATGCTGAGTACGAGTACGAGTACCAGAAAACACAGGGGAGACAGTGCTCATCTTACGAGAGCCCGCAAACTATAGCTTGAACGTGTCCTCTTCCGTCTGTTCCGAATAGATGGGCAAGTAGCGATAGTAGACCTCAAGCATCATCGTGGCCATGCAGGTCGTGTAAAAACGACCGCCGCTTTCCGTGCTGTGACCGTCATCCCAGTACCAACTTCCTGCTGCGTGGCCAGAGGTGGCTTGGGAGGCCAACAGCTTGTCTCGCATCAACACATTCCACTTTTCCCATGCAGGCCCCCCGGCTTGCTTCATCACCTGAGTCGCATAATAGTTGTAGTAGGTGTTGGATGGAGACGGGCCATCCTTATCAAACTGCTCAATAGCGGACTTGATGGACGGATGATCTTTGGAAACCCCCGAGTACATTCTGCAAAGAACCGCACAAGCGGTTGTGCTCGGATTGTAGCCAGCTTTTTGCCGGACCGAATCATGGCTGTAATGATAGAAACCGTTGTTGGGCCCCCACGACATTTGATCCAAAAAGACATTGGCCCGACGAACAACATCCAAGTCCACCGACAGCCCACTCATCGCACCACTCTTGAGAGCCATCATTTGCCAACCAACCACGGACGTGTCCCCAAGCCCTTTCGGACCATAATGCCAACCACCGGTCGATGGATTCTGAGCATAGGTCAAAAACGTGACTCCTGCCTGAGCCGCATCGAACAATGCGGGGTCGCGTGTCATTCCAAACGCCTCGCACATCGCGATCGCAGCAATCCCGTGACCGTACATATCATCCATCGGAATACCGTTCACTTCACCGCCGACATACCAAGCATTGATTCCAGCTGCTTTGTCGAACTTCATGTTCTTGATCAAGAAGCTCAGCCCATTAAAGACCGTCGTTTTGTATTCCCCCTCTAAGTGCGTTTGCCCCGCACCCAAGAAACACATCAAGGCGAGCCCCGTCGCAGCATTGACGCTGAATCTCTTCTTGCCTGGATGATCGCATTGGCCGTTGCAGATTAACGAGTGCGATAGAGTCCACCCGCCGGTGCTTTTGTCTTGATGCAAAGCTAACCACTTTAACGCTTGCGATACCGCCTTTTCGGTATCCGTTGAGCCACCATACTTGCTCAACAAGTCGCGTTTTACTTCCTTCGATCGCCCGTTCATGGCAGCCAACATGGCGGCGTTGGCTTGCGATGCGATCCCCTTCTTGGGCACTAAACTTTGCGTCACACTAGGCATCGAAACAGCAGGCATGTTGGCGGAAACCATATCCGCAAAGTTCATGTCGACTTTGGTATCCTCTAGATTCGCATCCACAACGGGTGCTTCTGCAACCGATTCGTCCGTTTCCGTAGCGACCAATTCGGCGGCCATGGCCTCGTCGATCGAAAACTCTTCCAACGCTTCGCTCTCTCCCGACGACTCCGATGCAACCAAAAGCATCTTGAGCTCTTTCTGGATCGGCTCGATGTTCCATGCGCCCAAAATCAATAACGCACCAACATGGATGGCGGTGCTGATCAACCAGCTCGGAACGCCTGACAAAAGAGTCTTTCGCAAGTTGGGCTCTTTTGCTTCTGGAGCTTCCTCCAGCAATTGGTCGATCGGGACACTTGTCGCGGAACTTTCTGTCGCCGCAGCGATTGCAGATGGCTTGGCGTTCGAAGATGGCCTAGCGATTGCAGAAGACTTGTCGCTTACAACAGACTTGTCGCTTGCAGAGGTCTTGTCGCTTGCAGAGGTCTTGTCGCTTGCAGTAGATGCAGTCAACGCCGGTTCGGAAGCGGGTGATTCGACCGGGCCGGAGCCTGTCGCTTCAGCAGGAGTCGAAGAAGCCGCTGCTTCAAAACTAGGTAAGCCCAAGTCAAAATGATTCAGATCATTATTGTTGGATGACATATCGTGCCGAGCCAAGAAACGATGAGATGCAGCGATAGAGCAAACCACAACGTTGCTTCCAATTTCGCTCCGTTCTATCTTAGCAGAATCGGCCTGGAATTGTACTCAATCAATTCCTAAGGGCGTCATATCCCGCAAAAAGCTAGATATGCCCGGCTTTCGGCTGCAAGCTTCCGCGAGCGCTCCTTGCCAGATTAGCCAACTGCAACATGCTGTCACAGTGTGCCGAATAACTCAAGCTGGGCCGTACCTGCTCGTTCAAAGCCTGCCCACCAAGAACCAACATCACTCCCTTGGGCAGATTCTTCGCAAAGTGATTGTAATCAACAACGAACTGCTCGATGTTCTCGATGTGCGAAACACTCAACCAAAAAACCTTTGGCATGTGCTTACGAGCCGCAGACAGCAGGCTAGCGAATGGAATATTCGTCCCTAAGCTAATGGTTCTCCAGCCGTTCTCGCGAAAAACGATTTCTGCAAGCTGATTGGGAAGCTGATACTGATCCCCCGAAGCCGTTCCCCCCATCGCCAACGGAGCATTGCCCGGCGGTTCTGGCAGAAGCCTCCTTAGCTCATGAATCAACTGGCAACAAATCTCGCATCCTCGTCGCTCCTGATAGATTTCAACAGTGCCACACTGCCATCGGTCGCCAATCGACTTGAAGGCCGCCGACAAAAGATTGTCGGCTAACGAAGTGATTCCACCGTGCATGGCAAACCAATTGCTGACGATCTTGCGGCAGGTCGACTCATCTCCAGCCAAAAGCGCCTTCTCAAATTGAGTCAACATCGCAGGCTCTTCCGTGACCAAAGACTGCTTCTGACGCATAGAAGAGCCATGTCCAAACACCAGATCTGTCGGATCAAGACCAATCGCAGATGGATCCACCAATCTGCGGTTCGTCGCCTCCAAAAACTCCATAAGGAACGGCAACGGAATCCTCCGATGCCCCCCAAGCGTTCTGTCCGTGCGAATCGCCCCCTGGTCGCACCAACGCTTCACGGACGACTCGCTCACTTGAAGAGCTACCGCTACCTGCTTCGGAGTGAAACTATCGATCATTATCTTGCCAAAATCCGATCAAAACGTCCAATTCGCTCATGATGTGCCAGCCGAACACACGATCGTGCACACACAGCCTGTCGGCAGTATACGTCGAGAACGACTTATTTTTCAACCAATAATGTTTATTATTCCTAGATTTTGCGGTAAACACGTCGCAACAAGTTTCTTGAAAAATAAAACGAATGCGACTTGCGGACGATTTTCCTGAACGATACAAATGAACGAATTGAACGTTTTGAGTGATTTGGTCCAAGTTGATTTCGAATGAGTTGGATCCGGTCGGACGTAGGTTCTGGAAAGCAAGAAGACGTCCTGGCAATGGTTTGATTCAGAAGCATGCGAAGGAGTTTATGATGGCACAGGCAGCAACAGCACGGTCGATAGTCGAGAAGAAAGTTTCCAAAAAGGTTTCTGCAAACGGGGTTAGCAAACCCAAAGGAGCGCGCCCAAGCGAGTCAAAACTCCCAAAAACCTTTCAGACGAAAAGCCTCGAGCAAGCCTTCGTCCACTTCTTGCAACTTTCTTGCCCTGGCCCAGACTCGCCAACCGGCATCCAGGCAGAATGGAAACGTCGGATGGCTTCCCCTGTCGAATTCATGACGAGCGAAACGTTCGCGAGCCCGGAAGCGGAAGCCACCGTTTTGGGGGAAACTTTGATGGGCACTGGCCTTGCTGAACAGATCGCAAAGCCAGGGAAGGTGCTCGCGCTACCTGCTCACTTGGCACGTCTTTGCGAAGCGAAACTGCTAACGCCAGATGAAGAGAAAGCGTTGTTCAACCGCATGAACTTCCTGAAGTATCAAGCGGATCAAATTTGCAAAAAGCTTGACGGCGGAAATTCGCTCGGATGGGATCTTCGCCGAGTCGATGGACTGCTCAAGGCCAGCGACTGGCATCGCGACTACATCGTTCGCTCCAATATGCGATTGGTGATCTCGATCGTCAAGAAGTTTGTGAACCCCCAAAACTCCTTTGACGATCTTCTAAGCGACGGGATCGTTGCTTTAATTCGTGCTGTCGACAAGTTTGACGTCGGCCTTGGCTTCCGCTTCAGCACCTATGCAACTCAAGTGGTTCGCCGGAATACGTACCGACGAGTCATGGAAAAGCAAGCTGAAAGACAGCGTAGCGCTGGAAGCATTCATGAGAATGGCATCGATATCAGCGACGATCAAAAAGAATCGTCCATGAGCGAAGCCCGTTGGCATGAACTCCGCTCGAAGCTGAGCCTGATGCTGGACCATCTGGACCGACGAGAGAAGCTGATCATTCGTGCTCGATTTTCCCTGGGTGGGCATCGCCGAATCCAAACTCTTCAAAGACTTGCTGATAAGCTAGGTGTCTCCAAAGAACGAATTAGACAACTTGAGAAAAGAGCGTTGGACAAACTTCGCTCCATGGTCGAAGTATCCCCAATGCCCGAACTCGATGTATAAACGATGAGCTTGAGCCGATCGATTACGTTTGTGATCGTCTTGATGCCCAACACCCGAAATGCAATCGACAATGACCAACCTATTTGAGCGCTCCTCCACCGTCGATTGCGATCAGAATTGCCTGTTTGCTTATCACGCTAACCCAGGCGCTCTGAACCGACTGATTCCTCCGTGGGAAAAAATCTCCATCGAAAAGCGAAGCGATTCTCTCTCGGTCGGATCCGAAGTCATTATCAAGAACTCTCTGTTCGGGGTGCCTGTACGATGGCACGCAAAACACACGCTGCTCGATTCGCCCAAGCACTTTCAGGACATACAGCTTTCCGGGCCGTTCCATTCCTGGTGCCACGACCACTTCTTCGAACCTGTCTCGTCCACCGAATCCATTCTACGCGACCATATTCAGTTCGAATTGAAGTTCGGTGCGTTAGGCAAAATCGGTATGGGTATCGTCCGAAATAAACTGCAGTCCATGTTCGAATATCGGCACCACACAACGCAGTCCGATATTCGATTGCAACAGTTCCTGTCCACTTGGACAACCAACGCCCCACTAAGAATTGGCGTCACTGGCAGCAACGGATTGATTGGGCGTAGGCTGGTGGATCTCATCTCGGTCCTTGGACACAAGGCAATACGAATTGTTCGCCCGTCCTCTGCTGTCGACTTATCCGACTTTCCCTTGTCGTCCGAGCAAGTTGTCTGGGATTCCAAAAGCGGCTTTCGCGAGACCGCAACGGTAGAAAATCTCGATGCTGTCATCCACCTTGCAGGCAAGGGAATCGCGTCGAGTCGTTGGACCGACGCTTCCAAACAAGCTATTCGTTCCAGCCGTGTCGATGGCACACAGGCGTTGGTTCGCGATCTTTCCTCGCTCTCGAACCCACCCAAATCGCTCGTTTGCGCCTCCGGTGTTGGCATCTATGGCAGTTGCGAAGACCGAATTCTGACTGAATCCTCCCCAACAGGCACTGATTTCCTTTCCGAACTGGCTCGCGACTGGGAACAGGCTGCCCAAGAATATGAGAAAACTGGAAATCGAGTCGCTATCGGACGACTAGGGATCGCCCTGCATCCTCGCGAAGGTGCTCTTGCAAAATTGCTGACACCCTTTTTACTGGGCGTGGGGGGACGCATCGGTTCTGGGCGGCAATACTGGGGCTGGATCGATGTGGATGATGCCGCCGGGGCCTTCTTGACTCTCGCGATCCATCCGGAATGCCGAGGACCATACAACTTGGTAGCTCCCGAACAAGTCGACAACCAAACCTTTTCTCGCACACTTGGAAGGGTGCTTGGCAGACCAAGCTTTTTGCCAGCACCTGCCTTCGCGCTCCGGCTGCTGTTAGGCTCGATGGCGGATTCCATGTTGCTAGCCAGCACTCGAGCGTCGAGCGAACGGCTTCAAAAACTGGGGTTTCCGTTCCGAAACCCCACTCTAGAGTCTAGCCTTCGACATGTTCTAGGAAGATAAACTACCTGGAGACTTCGACCTTACGAGCCCAGGAAAATCTCGTTGAAGAACGTATTCATGGCCTTCCAAGAACGCTTATCCGCCTTCTCTTGGTAAGCAGCCCCTTTGCTGTTGTCGTTACCTGCCATTGGCTGAGTGAAAGAATGCACGGCCTCAGAATAGTAGATCATCTGCCAATCGACGTCGGCATCCGTAAACTCCTTCTTCATGGCTTCAATGTCTTTGACGGGCACAAACGGATCGTCCGCGCCATGGCATATCAAAAGCTTAGCCTTGATGTTTTTCGCCTCTTCCGGCTTCAATGAATCCAAGCCACCATGGAAACTGACAGCCCCCTTGATGTCCGCGCCAGACCTTGCCAATTCCAACACACCCGTCCCACCAAAGCAGTAACCAATAGCCGCAATCTGCTTCGAATCCACCATGGCTTGCGCACGCAACTGCTCTAACCCAAGAGCCAGTCGCTTGCGGTACAGACCGCGGTCTTTCTTGTAGGACCCAGCTAACTTGCCCGCTTCCGCCGTATTCGCCGGGCGAACCCCTTTTCCGTAAATATCCAAAGCAAATGCAACATAACCTTGCTCCGCTAGCTGCCTCGCACGACCTTCTTCGTAGTCCGTTCGCCCCATCCATTGGTGCACAATGAGCACGCCAGGGGCATTCTTCACTTCGTCGTTCCAAGCGACCATGCCCTCAAGTACCACGTCTCCATCGCGGTACTCCACCATCTTGGTTTGAACAGCTCCACGAAGCATTTGCGTTTGCGAACTAAGAACTACTAACAAAAAGAACACAGAAAATCTGATCACCAAATCTCTCCTGTTAAATTGACGGACGTGGGAATAGCCGGAAATCTCAAAAACCCGACCACCCTCTAATATAACAGGATTAGATATCCAATTTGGCAATCAGCGGAAGTCGCTTCTGGTCGGAAACAACAACTCCTCCTGGTTTTTCCACGGTGACCGCAAAAACCTTAGGATTTCCAACCTCCAATTTCGCGTTGATCGGAATGACGGACTCGCCATCCGCAGAGATATCGAATACCCCGCCATCAATCGGTTCGTCGTCCCGAGAAGGATCAATAATCCATAGCTGGTACTGCTCCTTGGAGGAATCGTTCTTGGGTAAGCCACGAATCGTCATGAACCCCTTTTGTTGACGGTTGCTCCAAACGACTTCACCTAGGTCCTTCTCGTCTGCTTTCGCGGGATCGGTCGAGCTCCAACGAACTCGGGTCAAATCCTCTGCGTTTGCGATCAATGCCTCGCGCTGCTGACTGGCGGTCATGATTTGCTTGGGATTCGAAGGCAGCACCACACACAAAGTCAAAGCAATAGCCGCTGCAGCGCACAGCCAAGCTAGCGATTCTCGCAAGCTGACCGCACGTCCTTGCGTCGCTAACTCAAGGGTGGGCTGCACCGCTTCCGTGACTAAACCCGGTTGTTGCAAAAAGCCTTTCGATGTCGCTCGAATCCGCTCGGTAAGAGCGGCAGGCATCGATTCGCTGGGCTGAAACTCTTGAAACGTCAACCAAGCCCTACTAGCTGCTTCTTCCGTTCGCTCCACCATTTTATTGAAATCGCTTGAATCGTAAGATTTGAATTCGAGCAGTTCAGCTTCGGATAGGTCGCCCAACACCCAGCCAGCAGCAAGCTCCTGAGCTCGCATTTCCTGTTCGCCAATGGTCTTCATGATGGCACCCTTACCTTGGAACCGGTTGCAAACCGCTCCATACATTCACGTAACTGAATCAATCCTCTGCGAGCCAGTGACTTTACTGAGCCTAACGGCATGGATAGATCGGCTGAGATCTGAGAATGCGAAAGCCCCTGGTGAATCGAACGACGCAGCACATCTTGGTGGCTCATTTGCAATCCCTCCAGACATCGAGCCGCCTTGGCAGCCTCGTCGATCAAGTCCAGACCTTGACCGGCATCATCTAAATCAGCCTGTTCCAATTCGATTCCAATACTAATTGTTTCCAGAGAACGCCCGAGTTTGCGATGCCGGTCAATCAATTTCCGTCGGGCAATCATGGTGATGAAAGTGGACTCACAAGACCGAGCGGGGTCAAATTTCTCGGCTTTTCGCCATACCTCTAGAAATATGTCCTGAACTGCATCTTCCGCATCCGTCTGGCATGGGGAAAAACGCTTCGCCAATGCCCATATCAAATTTCCATACTGGTTGATACAAGCGTCGAACGCATCGGCCTCTTTGGCCGCAACGCGGATCAACAAACTACCTTTCGAGAACCCAATGGATCCGTCGTTCTGTCGTTTCAAATTACCGTTCACCGACAAATCGAGCCTGCTCTTTGCTATGGAAATGGTCGCTGACATAAAAAAGTCTCCCTCATAGATGCTTCTACGAGGAAACTCGAACTTTGGATGCACTTTTAGACAAAATTTCTCGCGCTTTGCATATCCCCCGTCGAAGGCTACTCGAACCTTGGAAAAAACGGAGCATGCCCGACAAGCAAATCGGTGCCACCCACTTGTTGTAGCTTTTGTTGCGGCATTGAAGAATTTGTGCCACCGCGTTTTCGTAAATGTCGAGTAGAACGGACAAAGCAATACCGTAGAACGGGCCTCCAAGACCGCGATAGCCCAACAAGAATTAAAGAGACCGCCATCCTTACAAACTAGCAGTTTGCAGTGATGCGGCAGCATGATGTAGCTGTTGGGCGCAAACGCATGTTAGAATCGACCGCGTTGAGACCTAACGCGAGGCTTGAATCCAAGCGAGACGGCGGCGAAAGAAAAGCAAACGAAACATCTACCTTCTAGATCAGCATTTTTGCTGTGCACCATCAGCCATATGGATTCTGCGTTAATGATCGCTGAGCAGCATGGGCTCAGCGCTAAAAAGAAGCTCTTCCTAATTTTATCAATAGGAAAGTGGTGTTCATATACAATCGGTCGAGCCAATCTGAGCGCCCGCAAGATCCGGGCTCATTCATGGAGCATTCGTTCACGCAAAGCATTTCCGTGCCATCTTTTGTCCCGGCTGAAACATCTTGCCTCCAGATGCTGCCATCTCTCGCATGCGATCGGGCGAGCCCGCGCCGCGGCTCTTGCCCAAATACTTTTTGAAATTCCACACCAAATCGCACCACATCCCCGCATCGATCCCAACTCGCTCCAATACCGGAGCATAATCCTCTGGAATCGATCCCTTCTTGTCCGATCGCTTCTGGCG
>CAITIF010000580.1 GCA_903892365.1 uncultured Pirellula sp.
CCGCCTCGAGTTGCGATGGCTTTTGCAAACCAAGGCGATTTGGATTCATCTTTCCACCATACTCCATTCGTTGATTCAAGAACGTTGACTTCCCGACCTGTTGGCGATCGAAAGTTACGAGCCTTTCGGGTCGGGATTGGGTTCGATCACGGTTTGAGGGTCTGCGGCTCGAGCCTCCTGGCTAAGGCGGCCCGAATCACGAAGCGCCTTTTGGAGAATCATTTCAATCTGACTGTTGACACTCCGAAACTCGTCATCGGACCATCGACGCAATGCATCGAGGGTCGCTGGTGAGAGTCTTAAAAGAAACGAATCTCGTTTCGCCATATCGGCAGTCCTTCTTCCGATGTCAGGAATAGATGGAACCTACGTTTACCACCGGGGATGTGTGCCGATCGCTGCACAGGACCACCAACAGATTGGAGACCATGGCCGCCCGTCGCTCGTCGTCCAGTTCCACAATCTTTTCGGAGCTGAGTTGATTCAGAGCCAACTGAACCATCCCAACAGCACCCTCAACGATCTTCGTTCTGGCTGCGACGACAGCATGGGCTTGTTGGCGTTGAAGCATGGCGGCTGCAATTTCGGGGGCATAAGCCAGGTGGCTAATTCGAGCTTCGATGACCTCGACTCCTGCTTTTGCTAGCCGCTCCTGAATGTCATGTCGCAATTGATCGCTCACCTCTTGGATCGAGCTGCGAAGGGACATTTGGTGATCTTCACTGTCATAAGGGTGACGTGTTGCCAGATTTCGCAGTGCAGCCTCACTTTGGACAGCCACATAGTCTTCGTAATCATCCACTTCAAACAATGCTTCAGCGGTGTTGACCACTTTCCAAACCACCACCGCCGAAATCTCAATGGGATTTCCATCGCGGTCATTCACCTTGGAAGGACGACCATGCGTGCGCGTCTTTTGCTGGACCACGAGTCCCGCTTCGTTCTTCTTTTCACCCACGTTCGTCGACCCGGTTTCGAAATTGCGAATTCGCAGCGAGATTTTTTTCTTGGTGAAAAACGGGTTGACCCAATAAAAGCCAGAACTGGAAACGGTCCCAGCGTATTTGCCGAAAAGCAACAGCACTCGAGAATCATTCGGCTGGATTGCCATAAAGCCAAACATGCAAACGAGTGCCACAAGCCCTACAAGGATGGCAACCGCCCCCACTGCACCCGCGAAAATGCCAGGCCCACTATTCACTGCAAGGACGAGTAAAAGTGGCGAAAGCAGCAAGCTGCCCGAGAGCGCAACCAAATACCCCCATCCACTTTTCGGAACTAGCACTATTTCTTGGCACGAATCTGTCATGGAACCCTCTTTTGTCTCTAAGTGAATCAAAACCAATATCAACGCGATATCACTATGATATCCCAATACGTTCACTTTGCAAGATGTTGCATATGTCAACAGCAAAGATTCTAGGTGGCAAGAGAAAATTTGATCCCTCTCGGTAGGATCTAGGCGAATCGCGCAATGCCTGAGTTAAGATTGGTATAAAGCGTTGGCGGGAATTCCCTGACTGATCACCAGTTACAGAATGCCAGCTTTCGATTCTGCTTGGTTCCTCAACATTGATGCGACATGACTATTCCTATCCGAGCAACGACCACCCTTTTCTTCGTTGGGTTGTTCCTTTCGTTTATTGTGCGGGAACAGGCGATAGCTCAAGACCCGTTCGGCGAGGATACTGGCGACGCCCAGGTGGTTGAAGAGATGGAGGTCGGCGTTCCTAATGCTGGCAGCTTCGACAAGACAAAAGCTTCAACCGGTTCTGATTCGCTTGTGTTGGGCGAGACCAATGCAGTGGTGCGTTCATTACGAACCAGTCCTCCGCGATCGTACGCTGATTTGGCCAAGGCGGTGCAACTGATGTCCCGTATCCGCCGGTGGGACGAAGTTCAATTCTGGCTCGACAAGATCATCTCGCTTGGAATCAACGAGGCGAGCGCGACAGAGATGTTGGATTCCGTTGGCTCGCACGTCTTCCTAGGGTTGCTTCGCCCCGAGGTGGACATCACCGCAAAGCAACGCGAGAGCATTCGTGGAATGCTGGAACTAGCTAGCGCATCATCGCGAGATCCGAAAAAACTTGGCATGGCCATTCAAGCGTTGCGAAGCAATGTGAAATCCACCCGCATCCAAGGTTATCGCGATCTAAAACATGGGGGCAATCGCGGAGTGGC